>JBGTFX010000198.1:0-2655 GCA_041747055.1 Balneolaceae bacterium | reverse complement strand
GATTTGGACTTACTGATTTTAATATAAATTATATTGAAAACTAACATGTAATATAACAATGTGCTTCCTGCTGACCGTTTCCAATTTGTCGCCTTAATTTTAAGTTGATTGCCCGGCAGCAGAAGCACCGAACCGTTATTTGCCTCCCATACTCTATTCATCCCAGTCAAACTCAAAATTAAATCCATTAAAACTGTTGCTGAATATGCGCAATGGACGTATTGCTCCTGAAAACAGCGATACTGAATAGAGTTCTTAAAACAACATAATCACGAAACTCATCACAAAACTGATTGATGGTTAGGAATATCATCTGCTTCAATTGCAGTTACCCATTATCCATCCAACTTGAATCCGGCCGAATATAAACCTTAATTTTCTAATTGAACTTCAAACACATTTGACCTGGGCATCTCAGCTATTGAAAATCTGCATTCATCCGGAATGTTACCATCGTCATCAAGACACGTCCCCGCTTCATAAAGGGCCAATTGAAAATCCCCTTCTATGATTCCGGACGGCTCACCTGTAATACCATCCCTTGCCTTCGGTCCAAAAACCCGAATAGAGGCTGTGTGAATCGCACCGGGTTCGATCGCAACGGCGTTTGGGGCTTGCTCGCAATGTATTGCATAAGAAGATGCTACAAATGGCAGGCCTTCTTCAGGTACGTCCGGGTAATCTTCTGATGAAATAGAATCCAATGAATAAAGCCGCGTTTGAAATTTAAGATGTCCAGGGTCAGGGCATTTTTGTACATAAATTATCATATCAGACTTATTTTCAAGCGATACAACCATCTGAAAATGATATCCGTGTAAAGAAGAATCAGCTTCACCCGATTGAGATGCAGAAAGCGGTTCTTCAGCGATATATACGGTACGGTCGGTACTTATCCATTCCGTACCGTTATTACTGTCAGAACGCAAAATGTCACAGGAGGTCAGTAGTATTAAGAGCAGTGCTATACAATTGATTTTAGTTTTCATAGTATTTAAAACAGCATTAATAAGGATTTATTTCAAATGTTTCTCCCATGTTAACTAAATCTTCTTTAATACCTGAAATTGGGCTGTAAAATGTATCATACGTTCCCAAGCTTCCAGCATAAATTCCATATAAAGCTGCAAAAGGTGCAAATGCAGGAATTTGATAAAAAGCTGGCGCCCCTCTGTCACCTGGCGCTGCATATGTAGTAGCTCTAACTTGACATAGTAACCATGTATTACTTGGTATGCCTGAAGGACTGAAAAGGTCCGAACATGGTACCGTTACATTCCCTGAAGTGTATCCTGTCTGTTGTCCAACTTTTCTTAACTCCATTCCCTGCATTATTTGTCCCACATCTTCAACCGCCCATCTAATAGTGTAATATTGAGGTGGTGGGTTGTAAGGCGGTGGATTAGTCTCCAGAACTATTGAACCATTACTGCCCCAATTAGAAGAAAAGTTTTTTGTTCTGGCAAATCTACCAAAATTTGGAGGATTACCACCATACTTGGTTTCTACAAAAACTGCATTACTATATCTTTGGTTCAGAGGGGAAGTTGACTTGTCTCTAAATTCTTCCCCAATCAAAGTCCCCAAACCACCACCTGCGTCGGGTTGATGAAATTCAGTATTACCAGTGCTTCCAAATTGATCAGAACAATTTGAAGCCGTTACCCATATATCTTGGTTATCTAGTTTTATATTAAAACCCATCGTACACGGTAAGCCATCAGATCTTTCTATTTTAAAGCCTCCTGTGAGAGGACGATAATAGTCTCTTATAGTATGATTACTTTGTATAGTTTCACTGGAAATCTTTAATTCGTTTTCAAAATTGACTGTAGTAGGCTCTAATTCCTCAATTAAAATAGCTTCCAAGGGTATATCATAGGCCTCTGCCAATGCAGTATATTTTGATTGGCCTGCTCCCTTTGAGATTCCAATAACAAATCGGTTTTTCTTCATGTCAATATGAGAAAATTTAGTTTCCTCTACTTGGGGAAGAGCAGGCGTAATCAGATCGCGTATATACTGTAATTCATTAAAAGCATATTCAACATTCTTGATTGTAAATCTGTAATCTGGAGGAGGAATATTTTCCAGTTCGGGAATATCTGGTAAAGCTAAACTTTCTTTTATTATTGTTTTAAAATGAGTTAAGATTAATTCTCTGTTGTTAGCTTCATTAACATGATGAGAAACTCCAAGGAAGATATGTTCTTGGTCAGCAGGATCCATCCAAACTCCACCGAAACTTTCATGATGATTGGAAAGTTCTATGAATAGTTTTTCTCTTGCTCTTACTACTGGCAACTCACTATATGGGCGTCCTTGAAAATATGTTAATGAATTGCTGATAAGGGACTCATGCGATTCTTCCAAGTCCACACTTCCATTCTCAAACTGAACACTTGAATCACACGTTATTAATACTAATGGGAAAATCAACCACAGTAGAAGTAAATTCTTTATATTTTTTTTCATAATAAATCCCTGCTAAAAAGTGAAAGTCAAACCTATTATTTAGATGATTTAACATTTTAAATTCTTACCTGATTACTTTAATTAAATATATTATAAATACCTAAGTCTAATATTATTAATATATGGGATAGCATGCCCAATATATCGCTACATGACCGCCAAATGCCCAAGAAGTAAAAA
>JBGTFX010000197.1:0-5716 GCA_041747055.1 Balneolaceae bacterium | reverse complement strand
GATTTGGACTTACTGATTTTAATATAAATTATATTGAAAACTAACATGTAATATAACAATGTGCTTCCTGCTGACCGTTTCCAATTTGTCGCCTTAATTTTAAGTTGATTGCCCGGCAGCAGAAGCACCGAACCGTTATTTTTGCCAAAAGTTCTTAGCTTAACCAAACTTTCTGAATAAGATATATGTAAACGGATGTATGTAATACGAACCTCTATATTTGTTTTTCTGGTGTGGGTGGTATGTGCCGGTAGTTCTTACGGGCAGCACATTCAAACGCAATTGCCTACTATTCAAGCGCCAAAACCGGCCAATTTTGAAAATATGTCGGTGAATCCCGCTTTGTTCCCAACTCCGCCGATGCAACGCCCTGGTTTTCCTTCTGCTCATGGTTCACCAAATCAGCCAAACACAAACCAATACACTCAGGGCTGGAACCGGCAGAATGAAGTAATGCGCATGTTCGATGATTTGGAGCGTGATTACCTGCGAAGTTTGTATGACTTTCCTTCCCTGTCTGCACTTCCTTCTACTCATTTGTATCATGCGGCATTCGACAGTATCATGTCGATGCTTCATGGAAATGAGCCGCTGGATTTAGAGAAAGCTGTTTTTCTGGTGGAAAATGCCTATTTCGACGGACAGGTTCCTTACGATGAGTATCATGAACTTTTGGATGATCTGGAATCATTGGTGTACGACTGGCTGGCTACACAGGGAATTGACGCATCTACACCCACCGCTCGTATGTATGGGCTGCACAAGGTATTCACCGATACGCTGTATGTGGATCAGCCCGGGTTGGAACAGCAACAAATTCATTATCCCTTTGAATATGATTTTGACGATTTTTGGGGCAGAGAAGATCATTCCAAACAGTTTGTGACAAAATTGCTTGGAACCGGCAGCGGTCAATGTTATAACATGCCCACCTTGTATATGATTCTTGCCGGACGAATGGATATACCAGCGTGGATGTCGTTCTCTCCAAGTCACTCTTTTGTCCGCCTTCAGGACGAAAACAACCAGTGGTACAATCTGGAACTGACCAACGGCCATCTGGTCAGTGATGCTTGGGTAATGGGTTCCGGCTACATCACGTCCGATGCGATTCGCAATGGCATTTATCTGGATACGCTTGGTACCAAAGAATTGGTTGCCCAACAGCTCGTTGATTTGGCTATGGGTTTTAAGAACAAGTTTGGTAATGACCCGATCATTAAATCAGCTGTGGATTCGGCTCTGGTGTATCAGCCTAATAGCATTCAGGCGTTGATGGTCAAATCCAATTATCAAACCGAACTGGTGGAGTGGCTGTGGCGGGTACGGGGACGTCCACAACCTCAACACTTTGAAAACGATCCGCGAATTCGGGAGATCGTTGCCCAACGCAATGCCATTTACCGGAAAATTGACGACACCGGTTATCAAGAAATGCCCGAAGAAGCCTACCAGCAATGGTTACAAACGGTGCTGGACGAAAAAGAAAAGCAGGAATATAACCGCCAATTTATACGCAGGGAGACCACAGATTGATTAGCAAAATACGTTCCATATTATTTCTTCATTGCTGGCTTCTTATCGTGTTTGCAATTGCTACTCCGGGTAAAGCTTATTCTGGTGATGAAGCGCACGATAACTTCCGCCAAGCTTTTCATATAATTACCGACATGCTTGAAGGCAGGGAACCAGTCAGTTTTAAACGGGCAGTATTTGAAGTAGAAAACGCTTATTTGGACGGTCAACTGGATTGGGAGCTGTTTAAGCAAGAACTGGATTTACTTACCGAACTTGTCATTCAAACTATCTACAACCGGCAATTGGAGTACAATGGCTCGGACAAACAACAGGTAGAAATTCATGCTGCTTTGTTTTCTGTAATGACCGATACCACAACGATTTTATTTGACGAGAATGTAAGTCTGGTGCATTTGCCGTTCCGGTATGATTTTGACGATGTGTTTGGCCGGGATAGCTGGCAGCAGATGTTTGTGAGCAAACTTTTGGCCACCAGAAAGGGAAATTGCCATTCACTTCCCTATCTATATAAAATCCTTGCCGAGGAATTGGGCGTACAAGCACATTTGGCACTGGCACCCAATCATGTGTATATCAAGCTCAGAAACCAGCAATCCGGGTGGTATAATGTGGAGCTGACCAGCCGTCAGTTTCCCGTAGATGCCTGGCTGACAGCCAGCGGCTATGTACATCTGGATGCCATCAGAAGCGGCATCTATATGAATACACTTTCGGTTTCACAATCACTGGCATTAACACTGCTTGACCTCGCCAAGGGGTACGAGCGAAAAACCGAAGGAGCCGACCCGCAATTTGTACTTGAGATCGTAGAAACTGCGCTAAAATACGACCCAAAAAGCATCAATGCGCTGCTGCTAAAAGCCGAGACATTAAACAAGGTCGTTCAAAATGATAGCAAGCTGTTGGGTTTGGGCAACATTAGTGAGGCAGCACAGCACGAAGAAATGCAATCTCACTTTTCACAAATGCAACAAACCTATGTCAACATTCACGAATTAGGCTACAGGCAGATGCCCGAATCCATGTATCTGGCCTGGCTGGAAAGCCTGCAAACCGAGGCCGAAAAATTTGAAAATAAAAACTTACCTTACTTCCAAGACTAACACGGAGAACCCAACCATGAAATATCTGTTAACCGTTTTAATTAGCTTTACCGTAGTGGCAGCGGCTCACAGCCAAAATCCCTACGAATCCATTGGCCGCCACAGCGAGATGTTGACGCTCAGCGGTGGTGCCTACGAGGAATTTATCGCCGATGCCAAAATTGTCCGCATCGGTTCGGTGCTTTTCGACACCGAAGAGAACAAAGTGGTGGCATTTATCGATACCGATGCCGACGCAGAACCTTTTGAACCGGAGGTTAGAAGCCGGTTTTTGTCGGTTGATCCGCTGGCAGCGAAATATCCGTCAATAAGTCCTTATGCGTATGTGGCCAATAATCCTTTGAGGTATATCGATCCAGATGGGCGGCAAATTGTGGATCGAAATGGAAATGTAGTCGGAGTAAATATTAACGAAGATGAAAATGGCAATCGCAGTGTAAACTTTACTTTTGCTGATGGAACATCTCAAGAAACTATAGATCACTTTAATGAAAATGCAGGGGTTGTTGTTAATTCGATGCTCGCCACATCAATAGGTATTGAACAAATTAATGAAATGGTTAATAGTGATGTTATGATTTCTGTAATTATGAGTGATGAAAGAATGGTTTATACCAACGAGCAAGGTCAACAAGTAGTTAGGTTTGGTGGGACAACAATTACAGGTTATTCCGAAGAAAACGGACAATTTGTTGCAACAAGTGCCACAATGACTATTTATGGTGGAAGTGTTGGATTAATTGCAGCCCAAACCAGAAGCCTGAGCGGAAAGCTCGGATTATTTCAACAGGCAGGTCGTAGTGGAACAATTGGTTCAGTTGGTGTTCATGAATCTGTTCATGCAAGTGACCCTCAAAACATTCATCAGAATCTTTCAAACCAATTTCGTGGCACCAATTATGATATTGAGAGAGTGCCAGATGCTTTACAAATTTTATTTTTACAACAATTATTAAGCTAATAGCTATGAAAAAAATTTGTGTATTATTGATGTTAATTTTTTCAATTAATGAAGCTTCTTATAGCCAAGATATTACACATGAAGCTATAATTGATACTTTGCATGGATTCTTGAATGAGCAACCTGAAATTGATAAACACTCTAAAAGTTCTGTTTATTATGTGGAACTTGCGAACTTTGAGATGCTAATTAAGCAGCCTGGAATTTATAAATTTGGAATCACTAGCCCTCACAGTAGGTCATATTTATTTATAATGGATAATGATAGCATTAAAATTATTAATGACTACTCTTATTACTACATTATTCAAATACTTCTGTCATTTTTCAACAATCATAAAATTAGCATAGATATTGCCGAAAAATATAGCAAAAATACCATGGAAGCTATATATAGAATACATAATAATACGTTTGACTATTTATTACCAGATTCTATGATTATTGATAACGATTAAAATTCATTTCAAATTTTGAGCTTTAACAAGCAAAAATAACAACGGTTTCGTGCTGACCGGTTCAGGTTTCTTGCTTGATATCAACGCTGGTCGCCCGGCAGCACAAACCGCAGGCCGTTATACTACTTTCATAGAATTGAAATATTACCAAAATGAGTTATGCCTGAGTCAACAACCACAAATTATTATCTCAAATTTACCCTTTCAATCTGCATAGTGTTGATTATTCAGAGTTGCAACGCTCATGATGAAAATAGCATACCACACTTTGACAGAGAACTGGATTATATATCAGTTGATATTTCCGACAGTTTCATGTTTGAAGAAATTTTTAATCCCGGTTGGAGCGGTTTAAGGGTCATAAACAATAAATTCTATATCCCTGAGGTGAGCAATGATGAAACAGCTTTTCATGTATTGAACATCGTTGATGAGAATGGATCACTTGTTTACGAGCAAGGGTTCGGCAGGAGAGGACAAGGCCCTGGAGAGTTTTTAGAAATCAATGATATTGTAGCTACAGATTCTTTGATCTACATCTATGATGGTAACCAACTCAAAATGGTAAGTTATGATCCGCTATCAGAAGAACTTGCTACTCAGGATGATATTTTGATACGAACCTCAGGAAGGCCTTCAAATATCTATTCATCTTTGGAAAATCAATTTGTAGGACTGGGACTTTTCAGAGAGAGCCGCTTCATGATTATGGACTCAAATGGTGAGACAATTTCCCAGCATGGAGAGTTGATTGAATTCAACAGCGATTTCTCCACTAGAGATATTGCCTTTAGCTGGCGCTCGATTGGGACTGTTCATCCATACGAGCCATATGTTTATCTGTTTTCAGTGAATGCCGATTTTATCGAAAAGTACGACCACGACGGCCGGCTCATCACACGAGTACAAAGTGAAGATAATCCCTTGCCAAATATGGAGATCGTAAATGATTGGCCATTTAATACAGGGTCTGTTTCTTACGTAAGCGTAGACTCAGACGAGAATTATATTTATGGATTGTATTCCGGTCATTCATGGGAGGATTACAGATTAACTGGAAATATCATCCACAAATTTGATTGGGATTTAAACCTGATAGATGCCTACAAATTAGATCAGCGATTCAATACAATTACCGTTGATGGCAACGGCAACTTGTATACCTTCGGAGAAACGGACGAAGGAATTGAGTTTTATGTATATAACTTGTATTAATGTTTTAATTACATATAATACAATAGTTTACAGTAGTATAACAAGTTAAGGCATGGAACGAAGCTTGCCGAGTTCCATGCCGGTGTTGGGACAAGCCCGGTAAAAAAGCCCGCCTTCACTAAAGTTTCGGAGGACAGGCTACACATCGCGACTATTTGCAATTTGAATAACCCAGGGAATGGGTACGTGAGCACGTTTGAGAAGAGCCTCTCTTTTTCCAACGCCCGGATCTGATTAAATCATCTGTACTGAGGCGGAAAGATCGAATTCCAACCCTCGATAATTGCTGATGTGATGGGTTTTTTAAGCATATATCAATTGGTTTTTTGAATCGTAGACGTAGTTTTTCCATTCTATAGATCATAGAGGATTGGCGGTTTGTTTTGATGGATGTTGTCTGAAGGCCGTTTCATAAGGCGGTGGTGCTTTAGGCCACGACC
>JBGTFX010000196.1:0-3418 GCA_041747055.1 Balneolaceae bacterium | reverse complement strand
AATTAGATGTAGATGGAGTGGTTGCAATTGGTGCCGTTATTCGTGGAGGTACTCCTCACTTTCACTATGTGTGCGATGCAGTTAACAAAGGAATTACAGATCTGAATACAACATATGGAAAGCCTGTCTCGTTTGGAGTGTTAACTACAGATGATGTTGAACAAGCAATTGAAAGAGCCGGTTTGGACAAAGGTAATAAAGGTTCGGAAGCCGCTCTTGCCGTGTGTGATATGCTTGAATTGAAATCGAAGATTGCTAACATTTAATAGTAAATAATTCTTGAATGTAGCTTATTTAAGCTCTAATATATATAGCTTGAAAGAAATCATTTAATCAAACCTTTGAAACCACTTACACTTACAAATAACAAGCAATCAGAGTCCGATAAAAAGCTTCAAGAGCAGGTTATCGGATCAGGTTCTGTACCGGAGCACATAGCTATTATTATGGATGGCAATGGAAGGTGGGCACAAACAAAGGGTAATGTTAGAATATTTGGCCACAGGGCCGGAGTTGAATCTGTTAGGGATATTACCGAAGCGTGCGCTCAATTGGGTGTTAAACATTTAACTCTGTATGCTTTTTCAACTGAAAATTGGAATCGTCCAACTGTTGAAGTAGATGGATTGATGCGGATTTTAGTTCAAACGCTTCGAAATGAGGCCACACGATTGCACAAAAACAATATAAAGTTTGTGACTATAGGACAGATTGATCGCCTACCTGAAAAATGCCAAAAACAGATTGAGGAAGTTCGTAAACTCACTAAAGATAACGATACTCTTCAATTATGTCTTGCATTGAGTTATTCAGGCAGGTGGGATATTACTGAAGCGGTAAAGAAATTATCAAAACAAATTGTTTCCGGTGATTTAAATCCAAAAGATATTAACGATGATTTGATTAGCAGTCATCTCTCAACTGCTGAAGTGCCTGACCCTGATTTGATTATTCGGACAAGCGGTGAATATAGAATCAGTAATTTTTTGTTATGGCAGCTTGCTTATTCAGAATTGTACATTACGAAAACTTATTGGCCCGACTTTAGAAGGGATGAACTTTATGAGGCAATTATATCCTATCAGGGACGCGATCGCAGATTTGGAAAAGTAAAAAAAGATAGCTGTAACAAATCAGCGTCTACATCTGTTATTAACTAAATTATTTCACAATCAAAGAAAGTAGTTTCAAACGTGACTAATATTAAGCATCTCTGTTTCTTTATCACGCTATTAATTATTGGTTTAAGTTCACAGCCATTGTTAGCTCAGGATACTTCTCAAATTAAAATTGAGGACCCAACCAATGTGTTTCCACGACAATTTGAAATTGTGGACATCTCTGTGATAGGACTGGTGACTGCCAGAGAAACTTATCTTATCAGTAGTAGTGGCCTAACTGTTGGAAACACTATATCCATTCCCGGTGAGGACATTGCTAATGCTATTAAACAAATTTATCGTACAGGTCTTTTTTCTGATGTAGAAATTAGCCATGAACGCGTATCTGGCGGTGTTAATATTGAAATTATTGTACAGGAACAGCCTCGGTTACAACGGTTTGAAATAGAAGGTGTGAAGAGATCACACCGAAGAGATTTACGTGATGAATTAAATTTACTCTCTGGATTTGCGGTTACAAGTTCTGTTCGTAATCAAGCGATTTCGACAATAGAGCGTTATTACAGAGATAAAGGATATTGGGGAACCGAAATTGAAGTTATAGAAGAATTAAGTGATGACGATAGAAATAGAGTTACCCTAACTTTTAATATTGATCCCGGTGATCGCACAAAAGTTCGTGTGATTGAGTTTAAAGGAAATGAAGAGTTTAGCGATAGAAAGCTTAGAAAAGAATTTGGTGAAATTAAACAGGATAGATGGTGGAAAATATTTAAACGTCATGTTTATACTGAAGAAGATTTTGAAGTAGGTAAAAGCAATTTAACCCAATTTTACAGAGATAATGGGTTTAGAGATATGCGTTTTATTGAAGATTCTGTCTACGTTGATAACTGGAGAAGAAATAAAGACGGTGTTTATTTAGAATTTGAAATTGAAGAAGGACCTCAGTATAAAGTCAGAAACATTACCTGGGATGGTAACACAGTTTATACAGACAATGAACTGACTCAAACCCTTGGCTTTGTAGAAGGAGATATATTTAATGAAACAAGATTTGACCGAAATCTGAATTTTAGACAAGATGATGGTGATGTTTCAAGTTTATATCAAAATATTGGATACCTTTTTTTCCAGGCATATCCTGATATTCAAATTGTAGGGGAGGATTCTCTTGACATACATATTGAGCTTATTGAAGATGAGATTGCAACAATTAAGGATGTTTCCTTTTCAGGAAATACTAAAACTCATGATGATGTTGTAAGACGTAACATTCGGACAGTTCCGGGTAATAATTACAGTCGGTCAGCCATTGTTAGAACGGTACGGGAATTAGGACAACTTGGGTATTTTACTCCGGAAGGCATAGTACCCGATATTATTCCGGATCAGGAAAATCGAACTGTTAACATAAGTTACCGACTTGATGAATCTCAAGGTTCGGATAACTTTGAGTTTTCAGGTGGATTTGGTGGGCGACAAATTGGTATAATTTTAGCTGCAAGAATTAATTTCAATAACTTTTCGGTTCAGCGAATGTTTGAGAAGGGTGGCTGGGATCCAATTCCTTCCGGTGATGGACAACGTTTGTCTTTAGGTTTACAGGTTACCGGAACAGGATTCAGAAGCTATAACTTTAGTTTTGAAGAGCCATGGTTGCGTGGCCGCCCTACATCACTTGGGGTGAGTCTTTCCTACGACTTTTTAAATTTTGATCAGAATAGAGGTCGATTTGGGGGCTTTGGAGGTTTTGGTGGAGGCCAAACTTCGGGCAGAAGTAACGAGCTTTTTTCCGCTACCGTTAGCGTCGGCAAAAGGTTATCATGGCCGGATGATTTCTTTTCCTCAAGAACAGCATTAAAATATAATCTATTTAATGTTGCCGGATTTGCACAGTTTTTTGAAGATGGACAAGCTAACATCTTAAGTATTGAACAGAGATTGGAAAGAAATTCTACTAATAATCCAATTTCTCCTTCTGCAGGTTCAAAATTTAGTATATCAGCAGAATCAGCTTTACCGTTGCCAAATTTTGCACAATTTTTTAAACTAAAAACATCGTACCAACATCATGTTACAATTGTAGGAAGGCTTGTGATGTCTTCAACTGCAGAATTTGGATACATGGGACACTTTAGTGAATCTAATAGAAGTAACTTCCAAAGATTCTTTTTAGGTGGTACTGCTTTACAACAGAGACAAAGTTTTGTGAATGATAATATTGATATGCGTGGATTTCCCGGTGGATTTGGTGGAGTGACTTCCCCGGTAGATGAGAATAGAAATCAAATTGG
>JBGTFX010000195.1:0-21952 GCA_041747055.1 Balneolaceae bacterium | reverse complement strand
CTCTGTTACCCCTGAAACGTATGTTCAGTTGAATGAACATGCTAACGTTGAAATGATAGAACCCAAACTGGCAGCCATGATGCAGACAGTTTTGGGCGATCTCTACGGTGATGAATTTTCTGAAAGCGGCCTCACCTACACAGTGGGATTACAGCCAATTACCGATATCCGTTTAAATACAGACATACCTGAAGGAATTGCAGCTGTAAGTAATCCTGTTTTCTCTTATATCCTTGCTGCTATAGCATTTCTGATATTATTGATTGCCAGTGTTAATTTTATGACTCTCTCGATTAGCCGTTCATCATCACGGGCAAATGAGGTAGGAGTTCGAAAATCAATTGGCGCATCCCGTTCGCAGTTGATGTATCAATATTGGGGAGAGGCGTTATTATTGACAATTTTAGCTTTTGGGGTAGGTTTAGTACTGGCCGAAATATTACTTCCTCATTTTAACCTACTTTCCGGTACCGAGCTAAGTTTAACATTTTCAGGATATTCTTTTTTCTTCTGGGGTTTGGCGGCAGTTTTCATCAGCCTCCTTTCCGGCATATATCCGGCTCTTGTACTTTCTGGTTTTAAGCCGGTTGACGTTTTAAAAGGACGGTTAAAATTATCTGCTGATAAAAACTACTTCCGGCAGTCGATGGTCGTTTTTCAGTTCACACTCACCATTGCACTGGTTGCGGCAACACTGGTTATCTCAAATCAGCTCGATTATATGCGTTCAACAGATTTAGGATATGACAAGGAGCAAGTAGTAGTACTGGCAACCGGGTTGAGTTCAGGGCCACAAAGGCCTTTCTTGGAAGTTCTTGACGAGGCAACTCGGGTAAAAGACAGAATTCAATCAGAAGCCGGTTCAGACACCGGTATAGAGCATGTTGGGATGTCTGTTTATACTCCGATTCATTCTGCAGGATGGATAATTGCAGACTTCAGGGAACCGGGTGGTAGAAAACGGGATTTTCACTTTAACATAGTAGATCATGAATTTGTGGATTTGTACAAAATTGAAGTGCTGCAGGGCAGAAATTTTTCACCGGACGATCAACGTGCGATTATTGTAAACCGGGCACTGGTTGATGATTATGGCTGGGAAAATCCAATAGGGCAAAAACTACCCGGTCAGGGATTTGAAGATCACGAAATAATCGGTGTAGTGGAGAATTTTCATTATGAGTCTCTCCATACGACTGTAAAGCCACTTGCACTGACTATCAATCCCTCTTTACTTTTTTCTGGAGTTGATAATCTATCTTTTTCCCAATCAGCTAATCCAAGAATTTCCCTCCGCTTGGACACAGAAAATCTCCAGGAAACCATGACACGGGTTGAAGAGATATGGAGCAATGTTATGCCTGGAACACCATTCATTTATGCATTTGTGGATGAGTCTGTAGATATGTTGTACCAGCAGGAAGAACGACTGAGCAGGATAGTAACGTTTGGCTCTGTATTAGCCATCATTATTGCGTGTATGGGATTATTCGGCCTTATTTCGCTGATGATAGTGCGAAGGACGAAAGAGATCGGCATTCGAAAAGTATTGGGTGCTTCTGCTGTAAGTATCGTTGTGCTGCTCAATAAAGAGTTTACCAAACTGATTGCCATCTCATTTATAATAGCCATACCCATTGGCTGGGTTGCATTAACTCAATGGCTGCAGGACTTTGCTTACCGCGTTGAATTTGGAATCGGAGTATTTCTGCTGGCAGGAATGGCAGCTCTTTTGATTGTTTGGATTACTTCAAGCTGGTTGGCTACAATTGCAGCAATGATGAACCCTGTTAAAAGCTTGAGAAGTGAGTAGTTGAGAGGAATTATCAAGACAGTTCTGTTACTAATTTGATCTTATTTACGAAAGCCCAATTGCTAACGCAGTTGGGCTTTTTTAGTTTAGGGAGGAACATTTAATTATAAAAAAAGCTGGTCAGGCGGTCTTATACTGAAATAGGTTGACACTAATTAAGGAGTCAATCGATGAACGATACCTATCCAACCACAGCCTTTCTATAGTGACAGCTTTAAAACTTGTGGTAGTTAGAGCGTATGTAGTGGCACGTCTCGAATTTCGGAAGAACCTACGTTCAGTTTCTATTTGTAAATAGCATTGAATTGGAATATTCTACGACAAATTAAGCAACATGAGAGCTGTTGTGGAATTATATATTATACAGCTTAAGATAAACTTCAGTAATAAGATTGGAGGGTAACATGACACAATATATCGACGGATTTGTACTTCCGGTTCCCCGAATTCACCTGAACGAATACAAGAGTGTGGCTGAAAAAGTAGCTGAAATTTGGAAAGAATATGGTGCACTTGCTTACTTCGAGTATGTCGGAGAAGATTTGAAGTTGGAAGGCACACGTTCTTTCATTGAAGTAGTGGATTTGAAAGTAGATGAAGTAATTGTATTTGGATGGGTTTTGTTTCCTTCGAAAGAGACTCGTGATTTAGCAAACAAACAAGTTCCTAACGACCCAAGGATGGCAGAATTAATTGCCCCGTTGACCGACCCTAAAAGATTGATTTTTGATGCTGAACGGATGGTGTATGGAGGCTTCCGGTCGTTCGTTGAATCATCCGAAGCTCCCAGTCATGGTGACATCAGCGATACAGGATAAATGCTCGCCTATACCTATAAAGCGCATGTTTCATGCGCATATAAAGGAGTTATGCGACAGCTAAAAAGGCAACCCAACAGCTAAATAGTAATGAAGAATCTAATATTTACACTTACGATAATAGCCACAATTACAAGTTGTGGCTTTAAAACCGACAAATCCAAAAATATGGAAGAACAGAAAAATCAATCGGCACATTCGCAACAAGACACAACACCTAAAGTGACAGGAATTGGTGGAATTTTCTTTTTCTCAGATAATCCTGAAAAGACGAAAGAATGGTATTCTGAAAATTTGGGACTTGAAGTCAATCAATGGGGTTCAAGTTTTGAATTCAGAAACGCTAACAGACCAGATGAAATAAATTACTTGCAATGGAGTCCGTTCAAACAAGGAAGTGAATATTTTGCTCCTTCAAAAAAGGAATTTATGATAAACTACAGAGTTCAAAATATAGAAGGACTTGTAAAGAAACTCAAAGGTAATGGAGTAACAATCGTGGATAGCATAGAAACATTTGACTACGGAAAATTTGTCCATATTCTGGATGCAGAAGGAAATAAAATAGAACTTTGGGAACCAGTCGACAGTGTCTTTACTGCAATGGGTGGAAAAACAACAAAGTAGAATGTAAAGAAGGCCGACCGCATAACATCTCTAAACTTTTGGTAAAACAGATTTTATTCCATTCGAACTCCGGCTGTTGCTTATATCTATTGCGCTTCAGAATCTTGCCGGATGGTTTGTATTACAGATAAAGTGCCGTTTTCCTGATATTACACGACTGAAAACCAACCCAAATAATAGTGTCGCAGAATATGACCGGTAACCGTTTCTATTTGTATATAACAGTGATTTGGAATATTCTACGACAAATCAAAGCGACATTAGAGCTGTCGTGGAATTATATGTTATGCTACCACGAACTAAATGAAAAAGGACAATAATCCATATAACGATTCCTATTTAGAAGATACCTTAGAAAACGTATTTGAAAGCGATGACTATTACAATGTGCCTAATGGAATCATAAGGTTTGATTATAGTGGTTCTCATGGTTGGTGGTTACGAATAATACGAGAAGGAGAACAGTACTCAGAATTTTTTAGTGACAACGTGTATAGTTCGTCCGAAGAATCATTAAAAGCATCAATATTACAGCGTCATGAGGTTCTATCTTCATTTTCAAATGAAACTACAACATTTATACATAGCAGAAGTCTTAATCCAAATCCAGAAGAGAGAATTAATTTTATTGATGAACCTGGAAAAAAACAAAGGTATAGAGCTTGGGTAGCTCGGTGGTACGACGAAAACCACAATATTCAAAGGAAAAATTTTTCAATTCTTAAATATGGTGAGGCTAAAGCTAAGGCTTTAGCATTGGAAACAGCTGCGAAGAATCATAATAATACACCTAAACTTACACGGGTCAGCGACCCACATCTAAAGCCCAGTTATGAAAAAATTTCGCGAAAAAATCTGAAAAAAATTAACGCTGAGACGACTTATACGTTGTCTAATGAAAAGATTGAAGAGATTGATAACCCTTTTGCTTTCGAAGGCGGTAAAAAAATGGTAATTCATTTAAAAATAGAACGAAATCAATCACTTAGAGAAAAGAAAATAAAAGAGTTCACCAAAAAACATGGAAAATTATTTTGTGAACTTTGTGATTTTAGTTTTAAGGACACTTATCCTTTTTTAGAAAAAGATATTATTGAAGTTCATCATATAATTTCTTTGGCAAATCTCAAAAAATCTACAAAAGTAAAATTGTCTGACTTAATCCTTTTGTGTTCAAATTGCCATTTTGCAATCCATCAGGGTGATGAAGAAATGAACTTGATGCTTGCATCCAATTACTTTAAATCAAAAAAGGATTTAGATCTAAAATGATCACAAGTAACTTTTAATATAGTATGACTGCAATTTTTCTGTGGGGTTTTTCTTAAATTATTCAAACTAATCTCATTTTATGTAAATGTAACAAAATGAGTAGCATAACCAGCAATTCCTGCTGACGGGTTCGCATTTGTTTTTCGACTTTGAAGTTGATTGCCCCGCAGCAGAATTGCCAAACCATTATATACCCTTCGACAACACAGATTGGATAATTAACATACGTAGCGCTTCGCGGTTCTTCGAATCAAGCGGACTGGAATCAGTGGGTTGCTTGTAGTACATTCCTAAACCAACTGCTTAAACAGCCAGGCCGTTAATTGCCCTAAATGAAATGAGTTTTTAATGAGGCAAGAAAACGTCTTCAAAAGTGACTATTTATTTCATTTCGGAAGCCAAAAAGAGTTTTTTTGAAGCAGCTGAATTTTACCATGAACAGGTAGTTGGCCATGGGAATGCTTTTACTTATGAAAAAACTAGGCTATAAATTAAGCTTTGAAAACCTACAAGACTTATTTCATCGGTCATACTCAATATAAAACAGTAAAGCCACGTTACGCCCGGCTTCGGAATATGGTTTTGATGGCTTTGGGGTTCCTTTTGTTATGTGTGGGTATAGCTTTTTTTCAGGGACAAATGGAATTGATCCGGAACCCATTGGTTCTTTCGGGCATGTTGATTTTTATCTTGGCAATATTCATCCCTTTTGGGATCCGTCAGGAGAGAATCAATAACCTAATGCTCAAACTGCAAAGAAATTCAAAAACTGCCGTGGCAAAAAAGACAGAGATAAATTCGTTGATCCGAAGTTTATTTCAAGCGAAAAGCAAAAACAAGAGCTTTAGTGTTACCTATACCTTTAAAGATCATAACGGAAATAGCCACTCGGTAATCGGAATTTACCGGGTTTCCCAGAAAGATTTTATATCTGAAAGTACAACTGTTGTTTACAATCCATATCGTATTTCTGAAAACCTTGTCCTGATAGGGGAGCCGCATGAATTCGAATGGTTAATGGAATAGATTGTATCCACTCAATAAAGTGATAAAAAAGTTCCAGAACCGTAGATTGTGTTTCAACCGGACTTTGCCATTCATTGCCTCAAATAAAATCCGGGTTGCAGTATGTCTCGCTTTTTATGACTTTAGTAGCTGTTAAACGCCAATCCGTTAAGTTCCCTCTCAAGTTTTTAAGATTCTCAACTCAATGAATTGCTTTCTACCACGTTTTTAATCAACTTATGCAATGATAACTATAAAACACCCCTAACGATGGAAAAGGCATTACTTGACGAACTTTCACAACTAAATAAAAGCGAAAAATTGATATTGGTCGAAGCTTTGTGGGATTCAATTGCATCAGACCCATCGGAAGTGGAAGTTCCAGAGCATCACAAAGCCATTATTGAAGAACGGCTTAAAACGCTTGAGCAAGATAAAGAATCAGGGACTAGCTGGGAAAAAGTCCGTCAAAAATATCTCTAAGTCACTGTGCCAATTTCATTAATACTCACGGAAAAGGCACAGGAAGATTTAGATGATGCCTTTCAATGGTATGAAGATCAAGAGCCTGGATTAGGCAAGGAGTTTATTCGATGTATTGATGCTAAAATAGCGAAAATTAAACGCTTTCCACTTCATCATCAAGTTGTACAAAGTGACCGGGTTCGTCGAACTTTAACCAAGAGATTCCCTTTTTCCATCTATTTCGTAGGTGAAAAAGAGCTCATTGTTATTTTTGCAATTCTTCATCAAAAAAGAAGTCCTGATTTTTGGAAGTCGAGAATTTAGCCTCGGAAACTTCACAAACGTAGCACTTCGCGGTTCTTCGAATCAACCGGACTTTGTCGTTCATTGCGTCAAATAAAATTTGGGTTGAAGTATGTCTCGCTTTTTATGACTTTAGTAGCTGTTAAACGCCAGACTAGCAAACCTTATCAATCTTAATAATGAAAAACTTCGCAATTGTAGGTGTTCGATTATTGGCCATTTGGGCATTTATAAAAGCAACTGTTTTTGCTCAATATTTACCCTCCTATCTAATTTTGGAAGATGATTTTATAACGGCTACAGGACTTGGAATCGCTTTAACATGTCTCTTTTATATTGCTATAAGCATACTTCTATTTTTTAAAGCACCTACTTTTGCTGAAAAGATAACAGCAGGTTTTGGGCAGGAAGAAGTTCCGGCTTTTGATTATCAAAAATTAGCAGCTGTACTTTTTTCAACAGCAGGGTTATTGATTTTTATCTGGGCAATTGAATCTTTTATTCAAACCATAGGTAGCCTTTATAATTACAGAGTTATGGATCCACAAAATCCGGATCGTTTTTGGAGAGAGCTACAGCTTTTGGTTTTTGGCGGAGGCATCCAAATGCTCGTTGGAACCGTTCTATTTCTGGGTGGCAAGAAAATTGCCAAATGGTGGCATGATTTCCGTGATTGGACATAAACCGGTTTGCTGGCAAACGATACCCTTAGCGGAGAATCAAGAAATAATAGTATTTTATAGACGTACTTTCAGGTTGATCGCCCGGCAACGGAAACACCAAATTGATATATAAGGAAATATAGTGCTACTTGGATTAAATCATATCACCATTGCAGTAACAGACTTGGAGCAGTCGCTGAATTTTTATTCGAATCTGCTGGGAATGACGTTACATGTTCGTTGGGACAAAGGAGCTTATTTGAGCTTGGGTGATACCTGGTTCTGTTTGGCTTGCGACAAGGCAAAACCGAGCCAAGATTACTGCCATATAGCGCTCGATGTTGCTGAGAACAATTTTAATGCGTTTGCTGAAAAGCTTCGTGCGGCAAATGTGGTCGAATGGAAGCAGAATAAAAGCGAAGGGTATTCATTGTACCTGCTAGACCCTGACGGCCACAAATTAGAAATCCACAGTGGTAACCTACAGAGCCGTTTGAAATCCTTGAAATCTAAGCCTTACAAAGGGTTGGTTTGGCTGTAGGTCTCCCTGGTTTTTGATCTATTTTAAGTAGGATACCCGGCAACAGAAATGCCGGGCACTATATGCTTACAACACCCGAATTATCTTACACGGATATCGGATATCGCGCAAAAAGCAGTAAATCACTCCCGATAAGACAAATCCACCTCAAAATGCATGAGACGCTTATTATGGTGACCAATATTTTCTTCTTTATCGATATTGGGAGTATCCAGGTTTGATACGTTGCAATTTACATCTTCATCTAAATACTCGCTGATTGTTTTTGAAATTAAGGCTTCAAGCTGAACTTTAGAAAGTGTCTTTAATTGATTGCTCATAGCAATTCACTGTAAGTATTAAATCTTTAGTCCCACAAATTAAGTTATTCGCCTCTAAGTGGAGCGGCTTGCTTTAAGCCGGACGGGGATCTGGAATGATAAAGTTCTTTCACATCCGAATCACGAGGGCCTAATTTCTCTTTATGATTTTTCCTTGATGGCTTCTCTTCCCAACCCATTTCACCGATTACCAACTTGGGTATATTGATAAATACGTTAGTACCACTTCGCTTAACAATCGCATCCAGTGGTATATAAGTATCAGTTGAAAAAATGATTCCGCGAGGCACAAATGCATATCCCATGGTTTCATCATTGGATTCTACAACATTTTCAACTGTGCCAATTTCACCATGATCGGATCCTTTTATTGTGTCGCCCGGCTCAACTTCAACGGTACCTTCTATTGAAGTATCAATCGCTAATAAAAATTCATCTACGGTTATTACCGCATTGGAAATCAGAGGATAATTAAGTCGTATTGCGGCTTCATATTCAGGCACGCTTGACGCTCCAATTGCATCAGAAATAAATGTTACATCATACCCGTCTTCCATTGCATGACGCCCGGTAGATTCGCAACATAAATTGGCAGACATCCCGGCAATCGCAAGATGGGTAATATTCATTTTCTTTAGATGTTCGGGAAGATCGGTTGTGAATACATCGCAGCTCTTGTGAGGTTCAAGAATAATATCTTCTCCACGTGGCTTAAGATCCGGATGAAAATCTGCACCCCAACTATCCGCTAAAAACATTTTTCGTTCAAACATTAGTCGATTAATGCCGCTGCGCCTTTGCAATTGCTCATCTTCATAATCTTTTTCTGTATATGCCATGGGCCCAAAAAGTATTGGCACTCCCCGGGATCTGGCTCCCTCAATCGCCTTGGCGATATTACTAACTACATTATTCATTTTTAACGTTTTACTGGTCAAATCCCAGGCGGCACCGCCTTCCGAGAGAAAATCATTCACGGGATCAATAACTAATAAAGCTAAATGATCAGGTGAAAACGATATGCGTCCCTCTTTTTTAGGCAGATAGGTAGGAGTATTGCTTTCTGTTGTTGTGTTCTGCATGATATTCTCACTTTTACTTAATGATTACATTTTATAAATAACTTTACCTCATCGTAAAAAATTTCAGCATACTAAAACATTTATAACGAATAGATTCATTACTGTAATAACTAAATTGAGTTAAATTTTGAAACTCATCCATTCACTAATGTGGCAATATTTAGTCTACTGAGGGGTGGAAGTACTATATTCATTTAGCGAGAGATCAAATCCGTTATATTCTTCAAACCTGTCTTTGATCTTTGAAGATTTACCGGTAGTTTTAAACATATTCAACCAAAAAAGGTTGGGGGTGCTTGTTAAAGGGCTGAGATTATACCCCATGAACCTGATCCGGATTATACCGGCGTAGGGAAACCGTGAGAATGTGTCTGAAAAACCATTCAAGCTTGCCCATTATTTCAAGTTGCTCCTGCCGTAACCCTATACGATTTATTTAAGGATTACCATGCAAGCAACAAAACTTCTACTACTTTTTACCCTTCTGTATTTGACAACTGCGTCGGCAGTTTGGTCGCAATCAGTATCAGGAATTGTAATTGATTTACAATCCGGAGACCCAATTCCCGGTGCTACCGTAACACAGAAAAATACTCAAAACGGAACCATTACAAACGGGGAAGGCGAGTTTGTTCTCGAACTTCTGCAGAACGCTAATACTGTTCTGGAAATACGATTTGTAGGCTATATTACCCAAACGATTTCTGTAGAATCACAAGTTCAACCACTTACTATAAAGCTTCAACAAGGTTCAGTTTGGGGTGATGAAATATTTGTGGAGGATGTTCGCGTAAGTGAACGCGCTCCATTCACACAAACCACTGTAGATAGAGCCCGGATTGAACAGGATAATATTGGCCAGGATCCAATTTATACATTGGAGAGATTAACTCCCTCTATTCTCACACATTCCGATTCAGGAACACGATTTGCCAATTATGGATACATGCGGCTTCGGGGAATGGATCAAACTCGCATTAACATGACATTAAATGGAATACCGTTGAATGACATGATCGATCAGGGTGTATTCTTCTCTAATTTCAATGATTTTGGCAACAGTATTCAATCAGTACAGGTACAGCGTGGAGTGGGAACCAGTACAAATGGAACCGCCTCTTATGCAGGATCTGTAAATTTTGAATCTCAAAATATTAATATGGATGATCCATCTGCCGGTGTAAAACTTTCAGGTGGTGCATTTAATTCCTATAGGCTCAGCAGTGAGGTAAGCACCGGTTCAATTAATAACTTTGGGCTTTATACTAGGTTTAGTCAAACAGAATCAGACGGATATCGAACTAACTCCGGTACTGAATCGCGATCATTCTTTTTATCAGGTGGTTATTTTGGCAGCACCAATATTTTGAAGGTTACTGCTTTTTCCGGGCGTACTCAAAATGAGTTGGCATATACTCCTGTTCCCATCGATCAAATCCGGGAAAATCCTAGAGCCAACAATGTTTCGGTGCATGATGAGGATAATTTTGCCCAGCAATTTCTTCAGTTTCAATATGGAAAAAGCCTTAGTGATCGCTTATCATTAACATCATCGTTCTATTATGGAGGTGCCGGTGGTAATTTCCCCGTGGGATTTCCGGGCGAAGATGGTGAATTCGTGCAGCAAATATTCAGTCTCGAAAATGATCATTACGGACTCTTATCAACTCTTAGTTACTCAGAAGGATCCCGGCTTGAACTTTCAGGCGGAATTCATGTTTACCGCTTCGACAGAATAAATTACGAAAGCTTTGCACCTGAAAGTGAAGATTTGTTTTATTCTGATGAGTCCAGAAAAGATGAGTTAAGTACTTTCGCCAAGGCCAGTTACCGAATCGGGGATGTTGAACTCTATGGAGATATTCAGCTGCGAACCGTTTGGCTTGATCTCAATCCCGGCAGGCAATTTTTAATTGATGGAGGAGTACCATCTGCTTCTATTGATGTACCCACTCGTCAGTGGACTTTCCTCAACCCAAAAGTGGGAGCCACATGGTTTATTACTGATCAACTCGATGTTTACAGCTCATTCGGACGTAGTGGGCGCGAACCAACCCGACAGGATATTCTTGGAGCAACAAACATCAATCCGGCAAACCTTGGAAATGTGCGTGACCGCAATTCAGTCAGGGCAGAATTTGTAAACAATCTGGAAAGTGGAGTCAGGTTTCGAACCGGTGGTTTATCCGGAAAGGTGAACGGATTTTATATGCAGTTCGAAAATGAAATATCACCCACGGGTGATTTTATCCCCGAAGGATTTGTACAATTGCGGGAAAATATTGCCGATAGTTATCGACTGGGAATTGAGACAGAAATGGTTGTGCGGCCTACTAACAACCTGATGTTGTCTGGAAATGCAACGTGGATGCGAACGAACATCAGTGAATTTTCCCCGGGTGGATCGGATGTAGTCTTCAGAGATGTGGAATCCATATTGAGTCCGGATTGGCTGGCAAACGGAACCGTTACGTATACCACGTTCGACATTCTTGATGTTTCACTATCAGGGCGTTATATGAGTGAAGCGTACCTCGAACTGACCAATCGTGCAGACTTGATATTACCTTCATTTTTTGTGATGGATCTCGGATTTGACGCACGAATCAGCAACAGTGTCTCTGCTTCATTGAAAGTGCATAATATTTTTGATGAGCTCTATTTCACAAACGGAGCTCCGTTAGATACAAACTTTGATGGTTTTTTCGATACCCCGGGATACATCGTTCAGCCGCCAAGACACGTATTTGGTGAAATTAGCGTACGATTCTGACTTAAAGAGAGAGATAAGGTCAAGGTGCCCGAATCATAAATGGGGCACTTTGATCCTTTTAATTTTCAAATCTAAATGAATAAAAATGACCAAAGAAAACGAAGAAATACGAATTGCAGGCTGTAGCTTTTCAGTCTATCCGATGAGTGATCAGTTTGCTGATCTGATTTTATCAGCAATTAAAAAGATCGACAACTCAAAAGTGTGGATGAAAACGGATAAGGTGAGCACAATTGTCCGTGGACGAATTGCGCACATTTTTGATGTTAGTCAAGCCATTTTTCTGGATGTGGCAAAATCCGGTGTTCATACCGTTTTGAGCGCTACATTTTCTGTGGGTTGTCCCGGCGATACAGAAGGGCACAGCTTTATGGCGAAAGATAATACTCCCATGAATACAAATATAATTTCGGGAATGGATCAGAAAGTGTCGGCAAAATTTGCACTTTACCCCATGGGTGGCGGCAATTATATGGATCTGATTTATGAACAAATTGAGTCAATGAAAAAACACGGAGTAGATGTAAATCTAACCCATTACGAAACAATGCTGGACGGATCAGCGGTGGATGTGTTTACCGGACTTAAAAGGGTGTTTGAGGCAACCGAAAAAGCCGGTTCCACTCACACCATCATGACTGTAACGATTTCTGCTAATAGCCCATCCGGTGATAACATCGAGGTATAATTTTCAAGAAATTGAAATAAGCTCTCTGCAAAAGATGGCGCAAGAATTCTCTTGCGCCCCTCATCAACGTATTTCCGGATAGCACAACCTAAAGCATATTACCCAAAATTCGCTTTCACGTTTCTCAAATATCAGCCCGTCGAGTAGCCTAAAGGTTGGTGAAGAATCACAAAAAATCTTCTATGAAAAGGCTATAAAATGTATTTTGTGAATGAACACCTTTAATAACTACTCAATGAAATACATTTCTGAACAATTTCTGTCGTTGGTTGGCCTCATCATAGGTTTACTTTTACTTTCAGGTTGTGAGCCAAAGGGTTCACCGGCAGTGAACGAGGGAACGCTTCAAGATCATGTAACATGGCTGGCGGCTGATGAGCGTAAAGGCAGGCTTGCCGGTTCAATTCAGGAATCAGAATCAGCTAATTATATTTCCGAATATTTTTCTCAGTTCGGGTTAATTCCGGCAGGGGACGAGGGCACTTTTTTGCAACAGTTTATTCTTGAAGGCCCCATGCCGCAAATGCTGAACAAGGAAAATCATATTTCCAGAAATGTCGTAGGACTTATTGAAGGGACTGAAAATCCTGATCAATATATTATTGTTGGCGCTCATTACGACTCACAAGGAATGGGCGGAGCCATTTCCATGGGCAGCAGTACCGGCGAATCTATTCATAATGGTGCAGATGATAATGCTTCTGGAACTGCCGGATTGTTGTATTTAGCTGATTACTTTTCCACTCAACAACCTAACAAAAGCATGCTGTTTGTCGCTTTTTCAGGGGAGGAGATGGGGCTCCTGGGATCCCGATTTTTTGTTGAGCAAATGATTGTAGATACAGAAAATATATTAGGAATGATCAACCTGGATATGATTGGCCGGCTAAGCAACAATGAACTAACCATTTTTGGCACAGGAACTTCTGATTTATGGGAAGATATGATTAACAATGTTGAAGTGGATTCACTTACTATTTCCACAACTCCATCGGGTAGTGGAGCAAGTGATCATCGGTCTTTTTACGAAATAAATATACCTGTGCTACACTATTTCACCGGAACGCACGATGATTATCACCGAGCATCAGATATTTCAGAAAAGATCAATTATAGTGGTATGCAAAAGGTGTTGGATCATGTAAAACATCTGATTAAACAACTGGATCAAAAAGACGCTTCAGAAATGATGTTTAGCGAATCTACTGACCCACGTGGTTCCGGTTTTGATTTTGAAGGGGTAACAATGGGAATTATGCCGGATTATTCCTATTCCGGTGTGGGTTTTCGGGTGGATGGAGTGCGTAGTGGTGAACCCGCGGATCAGGCCGGTATGCAAAAGGGAGATATTATCATTGAGATGGGAGAGAGTGAAATATCTGATATTTACGATTACATGGAGATATTAGGTGAATTTGAAAAAGGTGACCAAGTGAATATTACAATTCGCAGAAATGAAGAAAAACTTGAATTGGAAGTAAGATTTTAATCAGCCATTTTAAACCCTTTACCAATCTAAAAATACAATTTGATGAAACTCACTTCCTTAAAACTTCTGCCAATTTTATTAATTGCAGTAACCGCTTGTCAGGATAATAATAATCTGCCCGAAATGCCTGAGGGAGCTCAAACCTATTCTCTGCTTGGCCATACTTTGGCAACACAAGAGTTAGATCAGAATACTTATGGCACCTATCGGGAGAATTTTGAAGAAGCGTTAGCTGAATATCGGGTAGATCCTGAAGACCCCGAAAATCTCATTTGGCTGGGTCGCCGAACAGCCTACTTGGGGCAGTACCGTGAGGCAGTTAACATATTTACGGAAGGAATATATAAACATCCCGAAGATCCAAGAATGTATCGCCATCGTGGACACCGTTACCTCACTCTCCGCCTTTTTGATCAGGCCGCTGATGATTTTGAAAAAGCTGCGAAATTGATGGCAGGTATGGAAGATCAAATTGAGCCTGATGGTTTGCCGAATGAACTCAATCAACCCACAAGCACATTGAAATCGAACGTGCTTTATCACTATGGTTTGGTAGAATATCTCCGTGGAAATTATGGTGCAGCTATCGATCTTTATGAGCAAGCACTGGATTTGGATCTAACCAACGATATGAAAATCGCCACACAATACTGGTATTACATGGCTCTCAAACGAAATGGTAATGATGAATTGGCGGGTGATGCCATTGCTGATATCCACCCGGATATTGAAATCATCGAAAATGAAGCTTATCTGAATCTTTTACTGGTTTTTAAAGGAATTTTTGATGCGAATCGGTTTATTGAATCCGGTGATGATCCGCTTCAAAATGTGACAATTGGTTACGGAATTGGAAATTGGCACTACATCAACGGCAGGCAAGATCGCGCTCTTGAAATCTGGCAGGATATTTACGACGAAGGCAATTGGCCGGGCTTTGGATATATCGCTGCCGAGGCAGAATTGGCAAGAAAGGCGAGTCGATAGAATAAAGTAGATGGTAGAAAGAAAAGTCGGATGACCTGATGAGCATTAATTTGATTTAGATATGAAATATTGGAATGGAAATTCACTACTATCATCCCCCATTGCCCTCTTCAAAGGGGGACATTCTTTAGCCAATTCTTTCTTGTACTCTAGTTCGATAGCGGTCAGACGACTTCTAGTTTAAGACTCCGCAACCTCATCCAGCTTCACACCCACCAATCGACTCACACCCGTTTCGGGCATTGTAACTCCATACATCATCTCGGCCTTCGACATCGTCTTTTTGTTGTGAGTAATTATGATAAACTGAGTCTCCTTGCTAAACGAGCGAATCATGGCTGCAAATCGCTCAATGTTGGCATCATCCAGCGGTGCATCCACCTCATCAAGCACACAAAAAGGAGATGGTTTTACCAGGTAAATGGCAAAAAGCAGTGCGATGGCGGTCAGAGTTTTTTCACCCCCTGAAAGCTGATTAATACTTGATGGCCGTTTTCCACGTGGATTTGCCTTAATCTCAATTTTTGCTTCCAAAGGATCTTCAGCATCCTGCTCAATAAGTAGATCACAATTATCGTCTTCCTCAAAAAGTGTGTGAAAAACAGACTGAAAGTTCACACGGATTTTCTCAAATGTCTTATTAAATCGCTCGGTGGCGGTTTGATTGATCTCCTCAATCGTCTCCCGCATTTCGCTCTCGGCAACCTGAAGATCTAAAATTTGCTCCTCGTAAAAATCGAGACGTTCTTTCTCTTCTCGAAACTCATCGATAGCTAGAGGATTTACTTCTCCTATCTGATTCAGCTTCTGTCGTAAATAACTGATCCGCTTTTTGGCTTCCTCTGATGTCGTTTCTTCCGGCAGCTCTTCATCCAGCTGATCCATCAAAACTCCATATGTCTCCCAGATATAGTCTGAAAGAGACTGAGCCTGAAGTTCAAACTTCTCTTTGGCCATTTGCAGATGGTGAACCAATTCAAGATTCACCTCTTTTTGATTTCGAAGCTCTTTTAATTCCTTATCAATATTGTTGATCGAGCCTCGCTGCTGAGCACTCGCTTCCTCAGCGGCTTTTAAGGCATTATCCGCTTCCAACTTTTTCTCTTTGGTTCCGGAAAGCTGAGATTCGGTTTTTTCAATAGCTTCTTTATACGATTCAATTTTTGTCCCGCTCTGCTCCATCATCTCTTTTCGTGATGTCAGGCGCGATTTAATGCTTTCAATTCCATTTTCTGCCCGCTCCACATCTTTCTCTAAATTAGATGCTTTATTTTTCACATCCTGATGCTTCAGCTGTGCATCATTATAACGGTTTTGCGCAATCGCCCGCTCTTCTTCAAGCTTTTTCAACGCATCTTTTATCTCACTTTGCCGATTCGTCAGCTCCGTGATTTTCACCTGAAGTTCTTTTTGATGCGGATGCAGTGAATCCAGCTCTTCCCGTGCTTCTTCTCGGTTTGAAGAAATGGTCTGTTTTCGATTTGTCAGGTCACCAATATTCTTCTCATAAACCTGAATGCTCGATTGGTGGCGGCTCATGTTCTGCTCAATGCCACGAATACGCTTTTGAATCTCTTTGATTCCAAGGCGTACCTGTTCGGGATTTAATTCAGAAAACTGCTTTTGAACCAATTCAAGCCGTTGTTCTTTTTCTTCACAACGTTGAGTTGCTACGGTCAGCTTCTGATTTAATTTCTCGAGTTTATCTTTCAACCCGAGTCGAATTCCTGCTTGTTTATCCTTACTTCCGCTTTTCAGGAATCGGTTTGATGTCATGAAGTCGCCGTCCAAAGTCACAGCCGAAGTTCCTGACTGAACGAGGAGGGATGCCGCTTCTTCCATAGAGTCAGCAATCAAAACAGATCCCAATAACAATTGAGCTATCGGTTCATATTTCTTATCAACCCTCAGGTGATGGTAAATTGAATTTTTATCAACGGTATACTTTCCCTGAAGCTTATCGAGCGGAATAAATGTTGCGCGTCCTTTGTTTTCATCCTTAAGAATTTTGGATGCGCGAATAGCTTCATCCATGGATGCTACCACCACAAAATTGATCGCATCACCCAGAGCAGATTCAAGTGCCGGTGCATGTTCTTCATCCGTTTGCAAAATCTCTCCAACCGACACCATCAACGAAAATGATGTGGCGTGATGTTCCATTAAATGGGCTACGGATCGTGGCATGGCATCATTAGATTGAGCCAGGTTTTCCATCAGCTCAATTTCTGATCGAAGTGCGTCCATTTTGCTCTTCAGCGACCGGATCTCCTCACGCAGAGTTTCTCGTTTCTGCTCAAGCTCCTCCCGCTTCTCCCGTACCGTTTCAAGTTGATTTTCTTTCTCTTCAAGTTCACCCGTTGCCGCTTCCAACTTCTCTTTCGCGATGTTCAGCTCACCTTTGGCATTCACAATTTCATCTTCCAGATCTTCAATATCCCGGTCAATCCGAAGCTGATCATCTTCACTGTTCTCTAATTTCGATTCCAGTTTGATGCGGCTCGATTGAAGGGATGACAATTTTTGATTCACATCACTGACAGAAATTTCAATCTCGTACAGTTCGTGCTGAACCTTGGTGAACTGCTGCTGCAGCTCGGTAAATCGTTTTTTGGAATCGTGAAGGCTTTTTTCTGATTGTTCATTCTCATCAGAGAAGTTTTCAAGCTTTTTGATGCTTGCCTCTCGAAGGTCCTGCAGATCTTTCAGATCATTTTTACTCTGTTCAATATCTTTCCCGTACTGACCAATTACTCCTTCTTCATTGGTGATTTTTTCGCGGGTAATTTGAAGGTTCGTTTCCATATCCCGGATGGAAGAGTGCAGCTGACTCACTCTACGGCGCGCTTCGGATTCTTCGCGCTCTTTTTCGATCAGTTTTGTGCGGGATTTCTCTTCAGCCTGTTCGAGTTGTTCAAGCTTTCCGGGAATTTCACGCTTCTCTTTCTCTGCGTTAGTAATCCGGGTTTTCAGAGGTTCGAGTTCAGACTGTACTGTTTCGTACTCATGACGGTTATACGCCTTATCGAGATGGACAAGCTCCGTTTTATACTTTTTGGCTTTAGCTGCTTTTTCTGCCTGGATTTCCAGGGAGCGGGTTTTCTTTCGCACTTCAACCAAAATATCCTCAAGGCGCTGAAGGTCTTTCAGGGTTTCATCAAGCTTACGAAATGTATGACGACGTTTTTCTTTGTATCGGGTAACTCCGGCGGCCTCCTCAAAAAGTCGTCGGCGATCGTTGTTTCGATCATTTAAAATTTCTTCCACCATCTTCAATTCGATTACCGAGTAAGCATCAGAGCTCATCCCGGTATCCATAAAGAGCTCCATAATGTCCTTCAGACGGCAGGCAGTATTGTTGATCAGGTATTCACTATCCCCCGACCGATAGAGTCGGCGAGTGATGGTGAGCTCGCTGTATTCGGTAGGCAGAATTCCTTTGTTGTTTACAAACGTGAGGGATACGTCAGCAAGTCCCAGCGCTTTCTTCTTCGCAGTCCCATTAAAAATCACGTTACTCATTGCACTCGATCGCAGCAACGAAGGGCGCTGCTCGCCTAAAACCCAGCGGAGGGCATCTACAATGTTTGATTTTCCACATCCATTGGGCCCAACAATGGCGGTGATTCCGCTATCAAACTTCACATGAGTTTTATGAGCAAAACTTTTAAAGCCGTGTAATTCAAGTTCGGATATATACATCTATTGGTTTGATAAGGGTATGCGGACCAGAGAGCTAAAAGGCGGAGGTCGGGATAATTACTAAGCAGAATATAAAAAAGTCAACGCAGATTGAAAGGTCGACTTTTTATAAAAAAAGATTTAGCGGTTAAACCGTCATGATTTCTTTCTCTTTCTCGGCCAGCAATTCATCCACCTTAGCAATATAATTGTTGGTATGCTTTTGGATTACCTCTTCAGCTTCAAAACGAGAATCTTCCGGAAGAGATTCTTCCTGAACTGTGTTTTTAACTTCAACATTGGCATCACGCCGCGTGTTTCGAATACTAATCCGTGCGTTTTCAGCGGTCTCTTTTGCTACTTTAACTAATTCCTTTCTTCTCTCTTCTGAAAGGATTGGAAGAGGAATTCGTATTATAGTTCCATCATTGCTCGGGTTTAAACCTAATCCGGCAGACATAATCGCCTTTTCGATGTCGTTAGTAATTGATTTATCGAAAGGCTGAACGGTAAGTAATCTTGCATCGGGTGCACTCACGTTCGCCAGTTGGTTTAGAGGCGTTAGTGTTCCGTAATATTCAACTTTAACATTGTCTAAAATTGCAGGTGAGGCTTTCCCGGCACGAATGTGTGAAAATTCTTTTTTACAAAAAATGACAGCTTCTGCCATGCTCTCTTTTGCAGTGTCTATGATGAGTTGGAGATCTTCAGGGATCATAACGCCTTTATCTTAATGTTAAACAGTTAATTTCGAATAGCTGAATTTAATAAATCTACTACTCATCCCAAACAACACGAGTACCCACATCTTCAGTTGAGCAGACAACTTTCTTTAGGTTTTGAGGCACATTCATGTTAAAGACAATGATGGGAGTTTTGTTTTCCCGGCAAAGTGTATACGCTGTTAGATCCATCACGTCAAGTCGCTTGCTTAACACCTCATCTCCGGAAATTTTATTATATCTTTTGGCGTTCGGATTTTTCTCCGGATCGGAATCATAAATACCATCTACTCTTGTACCCTTTAGAATAACATCGCACTCAATTTCAATTGCCCGGAGTGATGCGGCCGTATCCGTGGTGAAATAGGGATTTCCGGTCCCGGCACCAAACATAACAATTCGCCCTTTCTCTAAATGGCGTACCGCTCTTCTTCGAATGTATGGCTCCGCAATTTCTTCCATCCGGATGGCACTCATCAACCTTGTTTGAACCCCTTTTCTCTCCATGGCATCCTGCAGCGCCATGCTGTTAATCATTGTTGCAAGCATTCCCATGTAATCTCCTTGTACGCGATCCATTCCTTCAGTAGCTCCCTTTACTCCGCGAAAAATATTTCCGCCACCGATCACTATTGAAACTTCAATGCCTTCATCATGAATGGCTTTAATTTCATTCGCATAGAGATTTAAAATATCTCCATCAATTCCGTGTCCCTGTTCGCCCAGGAGGGCTTCACCACTCAGCTTGAGCAGAATTCGTTTATATTGATTTGCCACAATGGTTAAATTAGAAATTAATAGATAAAAAAAAGGCTACCGATAAGGTAGCCTTTTAAAAAAATAAAATTATGATTCGCCAAGTTGGAGTCGATGGAACGACCTGACGAGTGGAGCATTGTTTTGCTCCAGGTACTCTTTAACGGAAATGCCGTTGTCTTTCACAAATTTTTGTTCTAAAAGAACTCGTTCTTCGTAAAAGCGGCGAAGCTTTCCTTTAGCTGCTTTTTCAGCGATCTCTTCAGGTTTGCCTTCATTAATGAGTTGCTCTTTGGCAATCTCAAGCTCTTTGTCGATAATGGAGGCATCAACACCATCACGGTTAACCGCAAGTGGATTCATTGCTGCTATCTGCATCGCAACATTTTTGCCAATAACTTCTGCATCAACATCGCCTTCAAACTCAACCAAAACTCCAAGTTGATTTCCGGGGTGGATGTAATCTACAAGAGCGCCATCTGTCTGAGCAAAAACTACGCGATTGATTTCAATCTTTTCGCCAATTTTACCAACCATAGATTCAAGATGCTTCTCGATAGTCAACCCATCAACTTCTTCTTGATACAGGTCTGCAACAGAACCAATCTCTTTCTCAAAAGCTACATCAAGGAATGATCCCGCTTGCTTTTGGAAATCTTCATTACGAGCAACAAAATCTGTTTCGCAATTAACTTCTATAAAAGAAGCTTTTGTTCTGTCTGCATTTACTTTAGAAAGAATCAAGCCTTGGTTTGCGTCACGGTCAGCTCTTTTTTCAGATACTTTTTGACCTTTTTTCCGTAGAAATTCAATGGCTTTTTCCATATCGCCATCAGATTCCTTCAGGGCTTTTTTACAGTCCATCATTCCTGCGCCGGTTTTGTCGCGCAGTTCTTTTACATCTTTTGCACTAATGCTCATAGTCTTAATTTTATTCTATTACTGTTGTCTATTCTTCTTCGTCAGTATCAGTAGCTTCCGCATCGTTTGGCTCTAAAGAATCAGAATCATCTTTTTTCTTTCTTCTCTTACGTCGTTTCGTTGGTTTTGCAGCAATTGCGGAATCATCACCTTCATCTGTAGAAGCTGTATTTGATTCTGCAGCTGCTTCTTCCATCAGCTCTTCTTCTTTAAGCGCTTCACGTTCTGCGTTACCTTCAATAATAGCATCGGCAATTTGAGCAGTGATAAGTTGAATGGTACGAGCTGAATCATCATTTGCGGGAATAATATGATCTGGTATATCAGGATCACTATTTGTATCAATTATCGCCGTTATCGGGATGTTCAATTTAATAGCTTCGTTCATTGCAATACTTTCTTTGATGGTGTCAACAACAAAGATTGCTCCAGGAATACGAGTCATATTTGCAATACCGCCAAGAGTTTCTTCGAGTTTCTCCTGCTCTCTGTCGAGCATCAACCCTTCTTTTTTGGTTAACTCCTCATATGTTCCGTCTTTTCTCATTCGATCAATCTCTTCCATTCGAGAGATGCTTTTTCGAACGGTTGCAAAGTTTGTAAGCATTCCGCCTAACCATCTGTGTGTGATGTAAGGCATTCCACAACGGATAGCTTCTGTTTTAACAATTTCCTGAGCTTGCTTTTTTGTGCCTACAAATAAAATTGTTTTACCGGCTCTGGCAAGTTTTGTTACCTCATCGAGTGCTTCTTGTAAGTATTGGTGAGATTTCTTGAGATCGATGATGTGAATGCCGTTTCGGTTCATAAAGATGAATTCTTTCATCTTAGGATTCCAACGGCGGGTAAGGTGACCAAAATGTGCACCTGATTTCAATAGGTCTTGTACTGTTGCTGCTTTAGGCATGGTATGTTTATGTATTTGAGTTAGGCCTCTACACAAGTCATTCCCAAGGCGCTAATCCCGATATCAATTATCGCCGTTATCGGGATGTTCAATTTAATAGCTTCGTTCATTGCAATACTT
>JBGTFX010000194.1:0-2857 GCA_041747055.1 Balneolaceae bacterium | reverse complement strand
TCCCCCAGATAATTCCTGACCGTTTTGGCCGTGATAGGTAAATGCGAGATAGGTGCCACGATGTTGTTCCGGCACAATAGGATCACCAACACTAAAATCACGAATATGAGATTCATAGAGTGTGATATCAGTGGCTTTCGGCTGTGATTTTTTGATGGAATCCCATCCTGCTGGTTTTAGTTCAGCATCATTTTCCAGGTCTACTAACTGACTGTACCGGCTATCTGTTGAGAGACTGACGGAATAAGGATCGGTCACCTCATACTGATTTATCTCACCGTTTTCGTGATGATACACTGTCATATCAAACCGGTAAAAAGAACGGTCAAAACCTCGGTTCATTGAAAATTTCCAAACACCATTTTCCGGGTTATTTTCAATTGGGGAGATTGATCCAATCAGTGATTTATCTTCATCATATAAATTTAGAGCTACATTTTGAGCGGTGGGAGCCCAGAGTTTCAATTCAATTTCATCTTCATTATATATCGGTCCTAATTTTCCGTCATAACTAAAGTTATCATCAATCACTCCATGTAACTGAACGTCAGTCGCAGCGATGGGAACACGATCCTCATTATAAGCGATAGCTACAATTTGACCTTTCAGAATCTCCTTGATGGTGTTTTGATCAGATTGAACTTCATAAACCGTCCGGTAGGAAATGTGGCGAAATTTATCTCTTAACTCACTACTGAGCTCTGCATGGGGTTCCAACGTGATTCCATAACCACCGGAAACTCCTGTCTCATACACTTTAATATCAGCAAAATTGCTATAACGTAATTCGACAAATGCCGGTTCTACATTGGTTTCCCAAATCAATCGATCATTCGAAACCCAGTGGGCTGCCATTCCATCTGTAATTTCTGTTTGATCTTTTTCTGATAAAAAAGATTCGTTTTGCTGAATTGATCCACAACCAATAAATAGTAGAAGAAAAAGTAACTGTGCGGCATTTTTCATGATGTTAATTCTAAAATGTAGAGTTAAATATTCGGCTCAATATAAGTTCTTGTTTTCAAACTTGTTGTATGGTGCTTAATGAGTTCAGTGAATTGTGAATCAAAGTAATTCTGATATCAACTTGTATTATCATATTGAAACTTTGATCTTATTTATGATCTCATAACCATTGGTTCATAACTTATTTTCAAACCAATGGCCTTCAATCATTTCAATTTATTTATTGACCATGAAATCATCTTCAGTATCATCTTTTCTATATCCGATTTTGTTGTTCTCTTTTCTGCTCTATACCGGGTGTAGTCAGACTCAATCCGGCGTAACCTATACGATTCCTGAACAACCTGAACCTGCTACCGGGTACACCGAAAAACCCGGTTGGGCAACATCTGAGTTTTCTGTTGCAGCAGCCAATCCATTGGCGACGGATGCAGGTTATCAAATATTAAGAGCCGGTGGTTCTGCCGTTGATGCAGCGATTGCCGTGCAAATGGTTCTGACTCTTGCTGAACCACAATCAAGCGGAATAGGTGGCGGGGCATTTTTGCTCGCTTTTGATGGAGAATCCGTGAAGGCTTACAATGGACGCGAACGTGCACCGGCAGCTGCGGATGAAAATCTGTTTTTTGATGAAAATGGTGAACCTCTGTCATATAGTGATGCAGTAAGAAGCGGCCTTTCTGTTGGAGTTCCGGGTACAATTGCGATGCTTGCATATGCTCATCAGGAGCATGGTGTGCTTCCGTGGTCTGATCTGTTTCAACCCGCAATCACACTTTCTGAAGAGGGATTTAACATCAGTCCAAGATTGCAAGGTTTGCTGGAAGCAGATCAATCACTTCGGGAAGATGATATAGCTCGTGATTTATACTATGATAAAAATGGAGATGCCCATCCGGTAGGATATAATTTGAAAAACCCCGCTTTGGCAGAAATTTTAAGACAGGTAGCAGCGGAAGGTACATCCGGATTTTATAATGAAACCGTCGCACAAAATATTGTAGACAGGGTAAAAGGCCATAAACGTCCCGGGAAAATGGAAGTGAGGGATATTTTAACTTATCCCGAGCAGAATTTTGAAACTGAAGCCATGTGTAACGGCTGGAGAACCTTCGAAATTTGCGGAATGCCGCCGCCATCATCCGGACATATTGCTATCATGCAGATGCTGGGAATTATGGAGAATCTTGAAGCACCTGAAGTTGCACTTGAGGATGGAGTTCCAACTGCCGACTGGATGCATCAATATTTGGAATCAGCTAAGCTGGCATTTGCAGATCGTGCCCAATACATCGGAGATCCCAATTTTACAGATCCTCCTGCCAACAGCTGGCATAGCCTTTTAGGGGAAGAATATCTTAGCGAACGAGCCTCTCTGATTAGTCCTGTTGCAATGGAATCTGCCGAACCCGGTGTACCGGGACTGTTAACAGCAGTTTATGGCATTCAACCGGAACAACCTGAAATGGGGACGAGTCACATTAGCATTGTAGATCGAAACGGTAATGCTGTATCCATGACTACAACCATCGAACAAGGGTTTGGAAGCAGGATTATGAGTGACGGAGGAACAGGGTTGAAAGGTGGATTTTTGCTTAATAACGAACTGACAGATTTTGCCCGTGTTCCGGAAGATTTGGATGGCAACCCAATGGCAAACAGAGTAGAGGGCGGTAAAGTACCACGTTCAAGTATGAGTCCTTCGTTAGTGTTTGATATTGAAAGTGGTGGATTTGTGGCCAGTGTGGGTTCTCCCGGTGGTGCGGCTATCATACATTATACAGCAAAAGCAATTATAGGAATGCTGGATTGGGGATTAAATGCACAAGAAGCTATTAACCTCCCTAATTTTGCAAATTACAACGGACCAACGTTACTTGAAGACCAACGC
>JBGTFX010000193.1:0-3377 GCA_041747055.1 Balneolaceae bacterium | reverse complement strand
TGCATTGAAAATTTTTATTGAATCGGCAGCTTCTTTTACATCATGAACTCTAATAATAGACGCTCCATTCATCAGGCAATGATAGTGAATGGCAATTGTACCAGTCAACCGATCATCCACATCGCGGCTCCCTAATATTTTGCCGATCATCGACTTTCTGGAAGCACCTACTAAGATAGGATATTTAAGGGTGGAAAAATGATCCAAATCTCCAATAAGTCGAGCATTATGTGCCAGTGTTTTCCCGAACCCAATTCCCGGGTCTAAAATAATATTTTCGACACCTCCAGAAATCAGCTCCGAAATTTTCTTCTCAAAAAATGAGTAAATATCATTCAATACATCAGAATAAGAAGGATTATTCTGCATGGTTTTGGGATCTCCCTGTGAATGCATGCAAACGTAGGCACACCCTGAATTTTTACACAAACCAATAAAACCCGGCTCTTTTTCCAATCCGCTTACATCATTGATGATATGAGCTCCGGCTTTAATGGCTTCATCAGCAACTTCGTATTTGGTTGTATCAATTGAGAAAAGAGTGGCCGGAAATTTTTTGACGGCCTGTTCAAAAACCGGAATGGTTCTTTCCAGTTCATCTTCAACTGCAACAGGTTCAGCCCCCGGCCGGGTAGATTCTCCTCCAATATCAATTATTGAAGCTCCATCGCTAACCATTTTTTCAATTTGTGACAGAGCCGTTTCTACATTGGTATATTGGCCACCATCTGAGAATGAATCGGGAGTTACATTTAAAATCCCCATTATTTTTGGCGTTTGCAGGTCTAACTCTTTATCTCTGCACTTTACAAAATAAGAGGGGGGTTTATTCATTCTCTAAGATCACATAAATAATTAATCCCAATCTTCTTTGAGAAGCTCTAATTTATTCTTTTTCTCAGCCCATTCATCAGCGTCAGGGTATTCATCTTGAGTTTCGTTAATGATATGATCTTCCCAGTTTTCAGCAAGTCTTTCATTTAATTCGATGTAATGCTCCCACTCTTCTGGAACCTCATCATCCGGATAGATCGCTTCTACAGGACATTCTGATACACAAGCATCACAATCAATACATTCAAGTGGATCGATTGTTAAAAAGTTGGGGCCTTCGCGAAAAGCATCAACCGGACAAACGGCCGCACAGTTTGTGTATTTGCAGTTGATACAAGGTTCAGTTACTACGTATGCCATGGGGGTAATTCAATATTTAAACTAATTTCTGTGATCAAGTAACGAGTGTAGCTTTTATTGTATAAAAATTCAATTAAAAATTCTCTTTTCAAGATGATTTAACTGCTTTTTTATACCCTAAGGATTATTAAATCACTTCATTAATTTTATTTACTGAAAGTAAGATCAGAGTCATATACTTTTATATCCGCCCATAAGTGTTTATAAGTATTTATAAACTCCAAATGATCAGGATGCTTGTCATAATCATTATAATCTTCCATAGTTTTAAACCAGGTGTAAATAGAATATGCAAAAGTGTTGTCGATTGCATCACTGCCTTCTGTTGGTCCCGGAACTCCTACTTCTGCCTTGAATATTGCTTCAATTTTTGCAAGATCTTGAAGTCCTGATTCAAATTGAGCTATCTCTTCTCGGGAAACATCTTCATTTAAGTAAAAAAAGACTGTATGCTGTAATTGCCCTACCGAACTTACCGAAGAATTTGTTTGGATATTATTTTCTGCAGGTTCACAAGCTGCGAAAATGAAAAAAAACAGTGGTATCAGAATATATTTTAGTGTCATGATTCTTTCCAAAGGTTAAGGTTTTCCATTCAAGAATAACATACACTATATGAAGAACCAATCAAATTAAGTAGTAACTAATGTATTGTTTATAGAAAAAGTATGATTTGCTCATTCTAAATACCAAGTACAGATTCTTCCCTGCTATACTTTTGCCGGTATTCCACCGGTGACAGTCTTGATACACTGAATAATTTTGTTTCTGGTTTCTCACCGTACTTCTTCTCATTCTTTTCCTGATATTTTTAATTAATTCATCACATGAACTTTCTGTTCATCAAAATGGAAGACTAAGCTCTTTTACGGTAAAAAATCTATTTTAATACATGTTTCAAAGAATCTAAACTTCCATCATTATCAGCAGGCTCAATTTTTAAAAGTCGCGCCATAAGTTCATAAAGATGAACAGATGAAAATGGGGGAATAATCTCATCATTTTTAATTGATGGCCCATTTGCATAAAAAATTGTGGCCATTTCCGGTGATCGGTGATCGAATCCGTGAGCTCCGGCAATAACACCCCGGCTTCTAAAATAAGATGTATTTGTAATGCTATACGGTACTTCGGGAATCATAATAATTTCCGGGATTCGCTCGTGGTTGCTAAATCGATACTCTTCCGGCATCTCACCCTTATAATAAACAGAATAATTTTGTTCGTTCTCCTTTAGTGTTCGATAAACTTCTTCTCTTTTCCCCTCTTTAGGTTGAAGCATTGCAACGGGTGACCAATCAACCACATCAACATCATTGAGATTAATAATATCATCCAATAGAATGACTTTATCTTCAGACATTTCTGCCATCCCATGATCTGAAACCAACAGTATGTCTATTTTATTCGTTAGTCCTTTTGCCTCGAGCTGCTCCATCAAGTATCCCAACAGTGAATCAGCGTTAACCACAGCCTCGTCAACTTCGGGGGACAGCGGTCCATACGTATGGCCATGACTATCTACATGGCTGAAATAGAGTGTGGCAAAATCAGCGTTCACCTCACCGGCAGGATCGAGCCAGCTCATAACAGTATCAATTCTTGAAATATTTTCGAACGAGCCATCATAATCTTTCCAACGGGTAGGCTTTACTCCATCAAAAGAAGCTTCAGATCCCGGCCAAAACATAGTTGCTGAAGTTAAGCCTTGATTTTCGGCAGTGATCCAAATGGGTTCTCCTTGCCACCATCGCTCATCGTTCTCACTGTCTTGAGGTCCATAGCTAAAATATCCTTCAAGTTTAGGATCGGGAAAACTGTTTGATATTACCCCATGATTTTCAACATAAAGCCCGGTAACAATCGTAAAATGGTTTGGAAACGTTTTAGTAGGAAAAACAGGAATCATATGTTCCGCTTTTACTCCATTGGCGATAAAACGGTCAAAATTTGGTGTTTCATTTCGATCAAGATATTCATTCATAAATCCATCAATCGAAATTAACAGCAGTTTGGGATTGTTCTCAGATGTGCGACTATTTGTGCAGTTAGCAACAAGAAATGGAACAAAAACGAATATTAAGAGAGCGGGTAGTTTTGAATAGTTCATAGAATCGTCAACAATAAATTTTATCTAAAATAAAAAAAGGCAGCCCTGAAATAAATCGAGGCTGCCTTTAAAT
>JBGTFX010000192.1:0-3685 GCA_041747055.1 Balneolaceae bacterium | reverse complement strand
GCCCGGCTCACTTAAGGATAAGGTTGTCAGGTGATTCCCTCGTGCGATAGGAATTAAATATTTTTCTTGTTGCTCCAAAGTAGCTTTTGCTGCTAATACTGCAGACCCTACCAAATGCATTCCAAAACACATTGCAGTTGAAGCACAGTGCCGGCCAAGAATTTCACACACCTTTGCCACTCCTTCCAATCCATGTCCATGGCCTCCGAGATCCGGCGATAACACCAATCCCCCAAGCCCCGCATTTTGCAGCTCCCGAATTGATTCTTCCGGCCACTTGCCTGATGAATCAACCTCTTCCGCTCCTGGTGCAAGCACCTCCCGGGCAATCTCGCCTGTTAAGGCTAAAACTGAATCCAATGACAGGTTCTCTTTCACTAATGAATTCTTTTTCATGTAATGTTACTCCTTTATAACATGATTGATCTATGTAAAAACTTAAAATCAACTAAATAGTATATTCTGTCTACGGTATAAGGTATAAATTGATATTTATTTGCCTGTTAATTAATCATTTATTTAACTATTCCTTGAGAGCAATGTTCCAGAATAACTCTGTTTGAATATTGTTCATCAGGCTATCCACGAGGGCGCGATGGTTCACGAAGTTGAAAAAATCATTCCCACAGGTTTCTCGCAGAATCACGCGGAGTTATGCGCAGAGTTTCACAGATTATTATTTTAAAGTGTATGGGATTGGGTCACAAGTGGATAAGGGTGAGGGCGGGTACGAAGATAAATCCTGATTCAATTTTCAAAATCTAATACGTTAATTAAATCTGAGCGTTGTTTTTGCGAAGTATACTTCGCGGGTGAGGCGGACACGACTTGCGCCATCATGAGTTATTTAGATTGTTTAATTCAATCAGCCCTCATCAGGAGGTGAAATGGAAATTCTCTTCGGGTATTGCTCCGAAATTTCAAGCCTTTGTTGGCTTTTCTCATCTAATGAAGAAAATGGAATCCCAAAACGATTCTGTGCAGCATCATCTCTTAATTCACTATAAGCCGCCATCACCTCGTCCAACATCTCAATGTATAGATCATAAGATGTGTTCCTGTCTGTTTTTATTGAAATAATTGCCTCTATTGGACTTTCTGACATTTCAGGATTATTTCCATTGTTATCAATGAATAGTTTAACTCTATTTTTGACTTCGTTGATATTTACAGGTTCTTCATTGATCAACAGCAGACCCTGTGTATTCATCATAATTTGTAGCAGATTCCTTTTTTTAAGTGGTGGTAATGGGAATGATTCCGGTGCTTCAGGTTTTATATTATTTTCAGCCATTTCAATTCGTACTTTAGGAGCAGGAACTAGTGGTGGTGGCGGTGGTGAATCCGGATTTGCTGGTTCAAACTTGAGAATTGCATCAAATAGTTTCTCTACTTTTTCAAACTCTTGTTGTAACTGTTCAGTGTTTTCTACATTTATCTCCATATACCTGTTAGCCGCTTGCAGATACTCTTTGGTTAAACGGTCTAATTCTTCATCAGCCTCTTCTTTTACTGTTGAATAATAAATTTTCAATGCTCCCTGAGCACGTAAAATATTCTGAACATCTATCACCATTCCAAAAGATGCATTTGGATTTACTTCCAGATCAATGCGTTCTGGATTTTCAGGCATTCCGGAGAGATATTCTTTGAATTCGGCAAGATTCATTAAGTCACCATTAATGTTCAACATTTCTGACTGTAGAACTTCAATAGTCAACTCTTTTACAGCCGGTGGCTCACTATCTATATATTCAGTTGTGGTTGATTCACAGCCTAACAAAAGGGCCAGTGCAACAAATAATGGCAAAAGGGCAGCCATTTTTAAAAACGAACGGATTTTGGAAGTAGATTGGGTCATCATACGAAGGCGTTTTTTAGTTAATGAATAGTTGAACTGACTGATGAGCTCGTGTGGAGGTTGTCTCAACAGTGTATTTAGTAGAAGTTTTTGATAAACAGAGACTTTTGCTCCACCTGAAATTACAGCCTCGTCGGCAAGGAATTCATGATTCAAAAGAATAGCTTTTTTATAGTAATAGAGAAGTGGATTAAACCAGAATAAGATTTTTAGGAATTCGACAAATAGTACATCTATGGTATGTTTCTGTCTGGCATGAGTTAACTCATGAAGTAAAATCTCTCGCGGAATTTCACCCTTCAAATACTCATCTCTGTTGATAAATATAGTACTGTTAAATGTATGAGGGACTATATTTTCATTTAGAAGAACTAGTTCATAACCTTCAAAAAGCTTTCGTTGATTTCGGTCAGCCTTTAGTTGAATCATATAAATAATTCGAAGCAGACGAATAAATAGAAACCCAACGATAATAATGTAGATGATTAGTGCAAATAGGAATAGTGGATAAAAATATGATCCTGTAGTTACATTTACCGGTATCATCTCCCCTGAACCAAATTCTGACCAATCTCCTTCAGCTATTGAAGAATAGGGAAAAACTTGAAATTCGGAATCCTGCTGGTTTTGAAAGGGTATGAATGAATAATCTAAACCAACAGGAATTAGCGGTATACTTAATGAAAAGATTAAACTAAATATTAGGTATCCCCTATTAACATGATGCATCTTCTCTTTCTCCAAAACGATATGGTAAAAAAGAAGCAGAAGCCCCATACTTATAATTGAATAGATCAGATAGGTAATCATTTTTGTCTCTTTTTTAATTCCTCTTTTACAATCTCTTGAAGCCCTTTCAGTTCCTCTTCTGATAAATCAATTTCCGTAGTAAAAAAAGAAGCAAAAGAAGATGGAGAGTTATCAAAGTATTTACTGATCAGGCTGTTGATATGACGTGAAAAATAATCCGATTTTTTAACGAGAGGATAATATTGTCGGGACCGACCCATCTGTTCATAGTCGATGAATTTCTTATCTCTCATTCTCTTTAATAATGTAGCAACGGTCGTATTCGCAGGTTTTGGCTCCGGATACATCTCAAGTAACTCGTTCATATATGCCTTTCCTCGTTTCCATATATACTGCATCAACTGCTCTTCAGATTTAGATAGCTTCATAGTTCTACAAGTTTAGATTGTTCTCTACAAATGTAGAAATACTTTTTAATTAAAACAAAATGATATTTGATATTTCCTCAAGGTTGTCTTAAAAGGGAATTAATTCTGCAGGTTTCTCGCAGAGTCACGCTGAGTTTAAGGCTGAGTTTCGCAGATGAAATTCCCCTCCGATTGCTTTTAATGTGTGTTGATTTGGGGCACAATTGGATACTTGCTCCATCCATGAAGACATCCCTCTCCCGCGGGAGAGGGAACGAGGGTGAGGGCGGTACAAGTAGATACTGGAGAATTCTCATTAATTTTTTGCATCTTTTTTCCGTTCAAATCGTGTACATTCTATTCTGAATCTATCACCAACCTACGTACTACACTATGAAATTCATCTCTTTCTCAGCACTACTGATTTCAGCACTTTTATGTTTACCTTCGTGCAACTCATCCGATCAAACCGATTTTTCGGTAGACTACGAAAAATTCGCACTCAATAATGGCCTTGAGGTGATTTTTCACAAAGATTATTCCGATCCTGTAACGGCCGTTGCGCTGACGTTTCATGTTGGATCATCACGGGAACTTCCCGGACGTACAGGGTTTGCCCACCTGTTTGAGCATCTCCTCTTTTTGGAATCAGAAAACCTGGGACGGG
>JBGTFX010000191.1:0-2338 GCA_041747055.1 Balneolaceae bacterium | reverse complement strand
AAAATTTAAAGAAGATTTCAAACAAACAAGCGATGGCGGTTTTATCGTAACTGGGGTTGTTTGGAGACAAAGCGATACCACCCAACCATCCGTTTACACCCAACACATTTGGCTCGTTAAATTAGACAGCCTCGGCTGCCTGAATGGAGATTGCGGAATAATGGTGGGAGTAAAAGAAGTACCAAGAGGCAAGGAGCAAGATGCAAGTATTGTAGTCTATCCTAATCCTTTTAAATATTCTGCTTTGGTATCTATCAGAGCCAACCAACACCCATATAAAGCAGCAGTCTTTCATCTCTATGATGCCGCAGGCAGGTACATCCACACTCAACAACTCACGCTCAACGGCTATGGCTACGGGGAGTTTCACCTGCAAAAGAACAACCTGCCGCAGGGGGTGTATATTTATCATGTAATCAGCAAAGAGGCGGTAATCGGGAGGGGGAAGATTATTATTCAGTAATCATGGCACTTTTTTATCACAATAATCATGGTTCAGACAATGGAAGTTTATTACGATGTGGATGAAGTAATTGACTCACTCGAAAATGAAACCGATATCCAGTTAAAACTTCTGCTTGCCGACTTGTACATGGGTATAGAAGAATACGAAGATGCGGCAAGCATTTATAACAATATTCCTGTTTATGACCGGGAAACAGAGCTAATGAAGGAGTTGAGGCTGATTCAAATTCACATTTTAAAGAACGGCAAAACTTGGTTCGACATTGGCACTGAAGGCTATGATTTTGAGGATGATTTAATGTCAATCGCATTCGAAGACACTACTATTGCATCTTTTCAGGCAATGGCGATTCTGAGTTTGATTAATGACACGTTGTATCCATTACCATTTCAGGATAAAGAAGGAGAACCCTCTGCAAAAATGTCGGGTGTTTCAATCAATGAGTCGTTAATAGAAAAAGAATTTGAAAGTTATGAATGGCAATACGCTCTGTACCCCACACTGATTAGAGGCGAGCTTCATGGAATGATTTCGCTTCCTGATAAGGAATTCGGCTTTTTGGAAATTTTCAATATACAGGGAATGCGAACAGGTACTTTTAAAATTCAGGAAGGGATAAATCAGATTCCTTTGAGCAATTCTCTGCCTCAATCAGGAATTTATATCTACAAGGTTTTCATTGATAATGAAATCAAACGAACTGCCAAGCTGGTTAAAATTCAATAAAGATGCGGCAATTTCTTATAGCTTGGTTAGCGGTTGTAACTTTTGGAATAAGGGCACAACCCACATTTGAGAACGTCATTGTTGATGTACCGGGCGAAAACATTCCAACATCAGTGATTGAACTGGATGATGGTTATTTAATTTGCGCCACAGGATTTGAATCAGCAGTGGGAGGATGGGTTTCTATCAGGATTTTTAAAACCGATAATGTTGGCAATCTTATTTGGCAGAAGTACGTGGGTAAAGAAAATTTTGGACATAGTTCCGGCTTCAATGGTTCTTTCAAAAAAATTAATAATGGAGAGTATGTGGTTGGCGGTAGAATTATTAATAGCGCAGGCACAGAATCAAAAGTGCTATTAGTAAAATTTAATGAAGATGTGGACACGCTTTGGACAAAAACTTATGGATATAACGGAAAGTTAAGCCGAGCTAATAAAGTCCAGAAAACACCTGATGATGGATTTGCACTATTCGGCTGGACAGATGCTTTTGATATAAATAGAGATTTTTATTTAATAAAAGTTGACAGTTTAGGGGATTTTCAATGGGAAAAAACTTACGGAGGGTCAGGTAGAGAACTTGGGAATTCCCTGGAAATATATAATAATCAGTTTCTATTAAGCGGTGCAAGCCAGAGTTTCAGTTCAGGGCAGAAAGCGTATTATCTTAAAGTGGATAGCATGGGTACGCCCATTTTTGAAAAGACTTATGGCACCCAGGGGGTTGATGCGGCAGCTCAATTAACATTGTTAAAAAGCGGAGAATTTCTATTGTGGGGTGGATTGGATACAGTTGTAAACAACACCGAATGGCAATGGGCTGAGTTTATTGCAAAATTTGACACATCCGGAGATATAATTTGGAGAACATTTCTAAGTAAACGTCAAAGACATCAAATCTGGCAGGTTAGGGAATTAGAAGACGGTACTATCGCTTTCATTGGTGAAGCGGTTTACCAGGGAAGTAATGAAGATGCAGGCTGGATGGGTAAATTGGATGCAAATGGAAATTTGCTTTGGGAGCGGTTTCATATTTATAAAGAACGACCTTTTTTTTGGAGAGAAGCAAAATTTAAAGAAGATTTCAAACAAACAAGCGATGGCGGTTTTATCGTAACTGGGGTTGTTTGGAGACAAAGCGATA
>JBGTFX010000190.1:0-2747 GCA_041747055.1 Balneolaceae bacterium | reverse complement strand
TTCTTATGTGCATATTTTTTTGTAGCAAATGTAACAATCTCTCTATCTATATCAACTCCATAAACAAATTTAGCGTTTCTACTCATTAAATAACTGCCATAACCTTCACCAGAAGCAATATCCAGAACAGTTTTATCCTTAATTATTTCTAGCGCAAGAGCATATCTGTGAAGATGTTTTACCGTATTATCATTGTGAACACTAGTCAATAAACGCTCGCCTGTGAATTCTAATTTCATAGATTGTTCGAAAAATAGTCTGTTATCTTATTTTCTTTAAATAACCATTCACGTTAAAAGTAGCATTTTTACCAAACATGTCGCACCATTTTCTGTCTACATTAAACTCTGGGTGTTCAGGCAAAAATTCACGAATAGCACGAAGCGGACCTCCATTATATTTCTTTTCTAATCCTAGTTCATTTATGATTCCATCCTCTACAATAAAGTAGGATTCTTTAGAAACTAATGGATGAAATTTATTCAATACACCAATGGTGTCTTCATACATATGTGAAGCATCTTCAATAATAAGAATTTTATCAAATCCTTTTGCCATCTCTAAATTATATCCAGCCCAGCCGTCTGTAAAGAAACTTATTCTCTCGTGTTTTTTAACTATTGACTCAACCTCATCAACAATATCGATAGTGTGAATTATGCCCTTACCAAAGCTATCTAATAAATCTGCCAAGTAATAGGCCCCACCGCCTTTTCTTGTCCCAATTTCTATAATTAAATCGGGTTGAACTTCAGATATAATCATTTGATATATCACATAATCAAACGGACATCTAATTGCTTTCACACCCCGATAAGTGACTTGGTGATGACCTTTATCTATAGATGCTATACTAACCTTTACCGCTTCTTCTTTTTTAATTTTACTTAACCTTATCATGTAATATATTCTTTCTTGATTCCCATTTTAAATTAGGTCGAATGATTCCTGGCAAACTTCCCACATAATCTCCACGTGTTGGACTTTGATTCATGTCTTCAATAATATTAAAGGCAATGGCATCATTTTCATGGAAATGCACGCTAAAAGGATCATGAGTAACCAAAGCTACACCAACCACAATGACGCCCTCTGAAAATAAATTCTCAAAAACCCATACAGTTGTTTCATAAACGCCTTCACTTTTTCTTTCATGATACAAACTGGTATTACTTTCATGTGAATCAAATATATTAACACCACTAGAGTTAAAGAAATTTAGTGCCGAATGAATTTTATGCCCAGGTTTTAAAACTTGATATCTTATTGTAATACCTATTTTTTCGGTAATCTTATAGTTTTCTGATGATTCATGATTTTTATTGTGTGCTTTTGCAGACAAAATTTTAACAATCTCATTGCCATTATTATTTTGCCATAATTTTTCAGCTGTAGCGCCAAACTCGGTACTAAGATAAGTGTCGATTATTTTGGAAACTTTGCCATCTTCGATAATACGCCCATTTTTCATAAGAATAGCGCGTGTGCACAAACGCATAATCGAATCCATATTATGACTCACAAACAAAACAGTACGCCCATCACCCTTACTAATATCCTGCATCTTCCCAATCGCCTTTTTCTGGAACTCGGCATCGCCAACCGCTAGTACTTCATCAACCACCAATATATCAGGTTCTAGGTGTGCAGCCACCGCAAAGGCCAAACGCACCCGCATACCGCTACTATAGCGTTTTACAGGCGTATCAATATAGCGTTCGCAACCGCTAAAGGCTGCGATCTCTTCTTCTTTGGCTTTGATTTCGGCTTTGGTCATGCCCAAAATAGCACCGTTTAAATAAATGTTCTCTCTTCCGGTCATTTCGGGGTGAAATCCTGTTCCTACCTCCAGTAATGAGGCAATGCGTCCGCGCGTTTTGATTTCACCTGTGGTGGGCGTTGTTACTCTACTCAATATTTTTAGCAAAGTACTTTTACCTGCACCGTTTTTTCCAATAATCCCCAGTACCTCACCTTGTTCTACTTCAAAATTAATGTCCTGCAAAGCCCATACATACTGGCTTTCGGCTTTGGTACTGCGGTCATTAACCGCACCAACTTTTAAATAAGGATCTTCCTTACCCCGTACCTTATGCCACCAACGGTTCAGGTCGTGACTTATGGTGCCAGTGCCTACTAAGCCTAGGCGGTATTGTTTTGATATATTTTCAGCTTTTAATATTACCATATTTTCATTAAAAATCACAGTCATTACGAGGAGCAAAGCGAGCCTGTGCTGAGCGAAGTCGAAGTAAAGCAACCTCCTCCACCCCATTTCCCAACTCTATTAACCTCTCTCCAACTTGTTGGGTTGAAGCAACCTCATCCCGCATTCTCAAACCCAACTAAAACCTTCCAATACAAATCTCTCCAATCAGGATTCACACTCTCAATCAACGCCACTTTCTTCGCACCCCGATAGCTATCGGGGCCAACAGCTTTTAATTATTCTCCTCTCGCTATCACCTCCGTCATCGATCTCAATACCTTATAATACAACAACTTATTCAGGTTGTAACGCGCTGTAAAAGAACCTGGATACCTTTTTTCTTTATGCTGTTTCATCCTTTGAACAATCTGGGATGTTACACCTACGTATAAAGTGGTATGATTCTTATGAGTGAGGATGTAAACAAGCCCAGGTTTCAATTGACTGCCGTATTTTAAAGGGTTAAATATAGGATTAATTTGGGTTTTGTGCTATTGGGGTGTGGAGTTTTTATGAGGGATTTTACTTGCTTGGTGAG
>JBGTFX010000189.1:0-2995 GCA_041747055.1 Balneolaceae bacterium | reverse complement strand
AACTCATATTCACCCAACCATTCAATTATCATCACTGGTAAAAGACATCAAAATGGGTAGTAGTGATTACATAAAAAATAATGTTCTATTTCCTCAGTTTGACGGTTGGCAAGAAGGGTATGCAGGTTTTACGTACACTGTTAAGGAGAAAGATCGATTAATTGAGTATGTGAAAAATCAAGAAAAGCATCATAAGAAAATGACGTTTAAAGAAGAGTTGGTTCAGCTTTTAAAAGAGCACGAGGTAGATTACGAGGAGAAATACCTACTGTAGTTTGTCAGAGTTCAACCCCATCCGGGGTTGTGATTTGTGTGGTTCCGTTTTACACCGGGTTTTACCCGGAGCTATTCACATTTAATCCCTTCGGGATTGGGATCTTACACCCATAATAACGGGGTTAATGAGCGGCAAAAAAACCAAACCCCGAATGGGGTTGAATAAAGGTATTCATTGAGGCTAACCATTCCGGAACTCTCTGTGAATTATAATTCTTTTAAATAAACTCCCAAGACAAGTTCAAAACTTGATCACAAAAATTTCTATTTTATTGGCTTTCCAAAATCTGAATGAATTCCATGTTTAATAGTCATCACGCCGAAAAATTTCGCAGCTTAAAAACGCCGTTTTTTTACTACAACCTAAATCTCCTGGATCGGACGCTGGAAGAGGTGAAAAAGCATGGCACATCGAAAGGATATCATGTGCATTATGCCATCAAGGCAAATAATAACGATCGCATTCTTGCACGTATAAAAGCAGCCGGTTTAGGAATAGATTGCGTGAGTGGTAAAGAAATTGAAAAGGCATTGTCTGCCGGATTTACCCCAGAACAAATTGCCTTCGCCGGTGTTGGAAAGACAGACGAGGAAATTCAATATGGTTTGGATAATGACATATTTTCCTTCAACTGCGAATCCATTCAGGAAATTGAGGTACTGAATGAACTTGCCGAAGGTGCCGGGAAAGTTGCCAATGTATCAATTAGGCTTAACCCCAATGTGGAGGCCAATACACACAAATATATAACTACCGGACTGAATGAGAATAAGTTTGGCGTGAACCCCGAAAAACTGACCCTGCTTTTCGAAAAACTTCCCGTACTCAATGCAATCAATTTAACGGGCATTCATTTTCATATTGGATCGCAGATTACGGAGCTTCAGCCGTTTATCGATCTTGCCAAGAAAGTGAATGCTATTCAGGACTTTTTTGAGGATCATGATATTCACCTCAACCACGTGAATGTTGGCGGTGGATATGGAATCAATTACGAAGATCCGGACGGAGAACCCATCCCCGATTTCGAAGCATTTTTTAACGTGTTTGATACTCATCTCAAAGTACGCGATGGACAGCAGGTCCACTTTGAACTAGGACGAAGCATCGTGGGGCAGTGCGGAAGCCTGATTTCAAAAGTGCTTTTCATTAAAGAAGGAATTACAACCAACTTTGCTGTGCTTGATGCCGGCATGACCGAGCTCATACGCCCTGCACTATATCAAGCTGCACACAATGTGGATGTACTAACAAGCACATTGCCGAAAAAAAGATACGATGTTGTAGGGCCTATTTGCGAATCCTCTGATACGTTTCGAATCGCCATACAATTACCGGAAATGAAGAGAGGTGATCTTGTGGCAATCCGCAGCGCCGGAGCTTATGGCCAGGTAATGAGCAGTGATTTTAACCTGAGAGAACGAGCAAAAACGGTCTATTCGGACGAGATTTAAAACTCTCTCCTTAGGAGTAAATAGTCTCCCCAAACAAGGGGCTCATTTTTTGAACGCGCTAGCGCACCGAGCGCAGCGAACAACACGTAAGTGAAATTTAGAGGGGTGTTAGACAAGTTCTAAACCAATTTATATAGCAGTTCGAATGATGCATTAAAACTTGCGGAAATAATACCTGGTATATGTCCTAAAATAGTTGGCGCCCACAGTCCCCCTTTGATAAGGGGGAGTAAAACTCCAATGTTTCGAAGTTTTGTCCAAAATCAAACGAAACATCCCTTTTTTTATATCGTATCGAAGTTTTAAATGAAGAAACCCTTTCTTTATAGTACATTATATATAGGACATCAAATAAACAACCAAAACAATGCCTAAGCGAATATATTCTGAAAAAGAAGTCGCACAACTGATACGTCGCGCTGTGCAGCTTGAAGCGGATCGATCCGTTAATAATGAGAGGGATAAGCGAGATGGTCTTTCCATCACGGAACTTGAAAAGGTTGCTGCTGAATCCGGTATCGATCCTGAACTCATCAAACAAGCTGCAAAGGAGTTTGATGAGCAGTCTTCTTCAGAAATCAATATTGAAGGGAAAACAGAGATAAACAGATCTGAAATTTTCTGCGAGCGCTGGATCAATACCCGTTTAAATAATAGTGTTCACGACAACTTGATCACAGAACTCAATCACCGTTTTGGTACCTCCGAGGATGATATTAACTGGTGGGATCAGCTTTGGAATAGTTATGCAGGTAAGGCAAAAATCAGAAAAACGAGCACAAGTGTAGAATGGCACTACACCTCAGAAATGGAACTTTATACCATCCGGGTATTAATGCAGCAAAGGGGTGAGAAGTTCAGAATCCGTGTGAGTAAACGTCAGGCTTGGAATATGTCTTGGAATTCCGAAGAATCCAATACCATTATGGGAGTAATGACAACTATTCCTCTCACAGTATTAGGTGGGGTACTTGGTTTTTCATTGCTGAACTCTCCATTAATTGGAATTCTTGCCGGACTAGGTATGTCAGCTATTATTGTACCCTCCATTTTTTTATGGAATAAATATCATTTAAATAAACACAAGAGCGAAGTCATTGAGATCGCGGATCATCTGGCACAACAAGCAACTCAAATGGTAAATGAGGGAAATTTTAATCAGAAAAACTCCTCCAGCAATACAAATCAAAAACCTGATTTAAGTGTTATTGAAATCAGGGATGATGAAGAGCAGAAATCATCAAGTTCAGGCGACTTTCGTAAT
>JBGTFX010000188.1:0-9248 GCA_041747055.1 Balneolaceae bacterium | reverse complement strand
TTGCTCTTTGTATTGTTCCGGATTCCAATCTCCCGAACAATTTTGCAGGTAATCATCAAAACAAGAGTGCCATTTAGGCGCTCCTCTCGTTTTATCAATCATCTTTGGAGATACCGCACAAGTACATAAATTGAACGTTTTTCGAATCGTTTCGAGCATTCGGCGCATATGTCCCACATGATCATACGGACCAAAATATTTGCTCCCATCCCGAATCACCGTTCGAGTAGGATAAACCCGCGGCCTCCCTCCCTGGGTGATGCAAATGTAAGGGTAGGATTTATCATCCCGGTACATGATATTGTAACGGGGTTGATGTTTTTTAATCAGATTGTTCTCCAGGATCAGGGCTTCTGCCTCGGAATCCGTTACAATGACTTCCACATCTTCAATTTTTGAAATCATCACTCGAATACGCCCGTCATGATTTCGCGAATCCTGAAAATACGATCTAACCCTATTGCGCAGACGCTTCGCCTTGCCCACATACAGGTGGTTACCACCGCTATCTTTAAACTGATACACTCCCGGCTGTTGCGGAAGTCGGTCAACTTTTTCTTTTACTGAGTCAGACATGATACACGATTTCTTTTCCTGAAAATATGAAACAGCCAAGTCGCGGAAAACATTTATATTGAACAGCTATAATAAACACATGAAACTCAATTTACTTATGCAATCGACAGGAACCCGTCCTGACATCCCCATTATTTACGAAGACAACCATATTTTAGCCGTTTCTAAACCCCAGGGTTTACTCTCACAGGAAGATCACACCGGACAGGCCGATCTGCTCAATCTCTGCAAATCGTACATAAAACTTCGATATGGTAAACCGGGAAATGTATTTTTAGGGCTTCTCCATCGGCTTGATAAGCCCGTGAGCGGTGTGATGGTTTTTGCTAAAACGTCAAAATCAGCTTCACGGATAAGTGAGCAAATTCGAGCGCGCAAAGTAAAAAAATCATACCTCGCTGTACTGAAAGGAAATCCACCCAAAAACGGTGTGCTCGAGCACCATCTCCTTAAAGATCCAAAAACAAATACAGTTAAAGTAGTTCCAACCGCACAAAAAAAGAGCAAACTGGCTTCGTTATCCTTCAAAACCCTTGATCAAAAAGGAGATTTAGCTTTGGTTGACATCAACCTAAAAACGGGCAGAGCTCATCAAATCCGTGTGCAGTTTGCAGAAATCGGAGCGCCGGTTTGGGGTGATAAAAAGTACGGAAAGCCGGAAAGTGGATCCATAGCCCTTCACGCCTATCGGTTTGAGCTGATTCACCCTACAACAAAAGATGAACTAAGCTTTGAAGCTCCCTTGCCGGAAAGTTATCCGTGGAACCAGTTTAATGTATAACCTGAGTTCCTCTTTTTAAATGTTATTCATTTCTCCAATTACGCTAAACACCATTTCAGGTCAGCGACCTGAGCTGCGTTAACTTTAAAGAAATAATCAAATAATTTGCGGCTCCTTATTTACAACTTCCGGCTTCCATGCAGCCTGAGTATTACCTAAAGCTTTTCTGCCAATTTCGTCCGCTTTGGCATGATCATCAATTAACTCAGAAGCCACTGTAAGAGGTACAATTCTGCTTATTTCAGTGATTAATGGTGTGTAATGAGTCAAGTGATTCTCTGCAATTCCGGCCAATTCTGCATCGTCATCCACTAAAGCATGAGTATGCAGCATTGTATATCCTATTACAATCATGGAAAGAGCGGTATAATCGTCTCTCATCATCTTAGATAACACATCACTTCGTGCACCATCTATTAAACCGGCTACTGACCCTGTAAAGGAAGCTATTTTGCTTTTTAGGTCACTTTTTAAATTTCCACCTAATCGTTCCACCTGTTTTTCTAATATTTGTACGTGATTCGATACGGTTTTATCTATTTCGTGCAGCAACTCAATAGCTTTTTCATCTCTCACCTTATCTGATGATTTCTGCCTTTTAACCGCGTTCATAAAATGTCTTTCTAAAGCGTATAGATCTGACGTATATTTTTTCAGGGAATTCTTCTCTTCTTTGCTCATAATATCATAAAATTAAGTTCTCGTTGATGTGTTTACATAACGGTTCTTAACCTGTTCAAGTTCATGTAATTACTGATATTATTTAAAGAACTCGCCGAGTAGAAAGATAGCGGGATGCCCAATAATCTTGTTTGATATTTGAGATCATCACGCCGGATGAAACCGAAGCGTGAACAAAATCACCATTCTCCATAGCAATGCCAACATGAAGCAATCTTCTCCCGGTTCTAAAGAAAATCAGATCCCCCGGACGGATATAATTTCTATGAACACCTTGTCCAGCCTGAAGCTGTTCTCTGGTACTGCGGGGTAGTTCAAGGCCAAAATAATTCTGGAATACAACTTGTATAAATGCAGAACAATCGATGCCAACTACACCGGAACCTCCAAGAATATAGGGAGTGCCTTGCCATTCAAGATGTGCTTCATTTAACTGATCAACTACTGTATTTTCTGATGTCTGATTAACCGTTGATCTTTCTGTCGGTTGAGCGCTTCGTTCTACAACACCGCATGAAGTAATTATAAATGAAAGAATGAGGAGTGCCCAAATTCTGTTGTACGGGGAATATCTCATGAAAATATGCGAAGTTGCAGATGATGTTTGTATCTTGGAAAGTATAAAAATAAAGATAGTATGATACGATTATTAGTCAATATTGATCATGTAGCCACACTCCGTAATGCCCGTGGTGAGGGATATCCCGACCCGGTAGAAGCCGCAAAAGTGTGCGAAGATGCCGGGGCCGCAGGAATTGTATTTCACCTGCGTGGTGATCGCAGGCACATTCGCGACGAAGATGTACAGCGTTTAAAGGAATCTATTTCCGGAATTCTGGATTTTGAAATGGCGGCTTCTGATGAGATGATAGAAATAAGCCTCGAAACCGATCCTGATTTAATTACTTTGGTCCCTGAGGGACGGGAAGAACTCACAACAGAGGGCGGTCTCAACATGGAAAAGGTATTTGATGATTTTGAAAACAGAGTTTTTCCTGCATACAAAGATACGAGAACGGAAATCTCACTTTTCGTAGATCCCAATCCTAAAGACATAGAGTTAGCCGGAAATTTGGGTGCGGACGCCATTGAACTGCACACCGGTACATTTGCAAATGCACCAAATAAAGAAGATCAGCTTATTGAGCTAAAACGCCTCGCTAAAGCTGCTGAACTGGCCAAAAGTTTTGGGATGTCAGTCAACGCCGGACACGGATTAAATCTGGACAACCTCCCGCTATTAATTGAGCATGTTCCCTATTTGCAAGATATAAGTATCGGGCATGCACTAATCTCTAAATCTGTTTACTGGGGATTAGAGCGTACAATAAAAGAATATTTGAAGATTTTAAACCCTTAAACCAACACTTTATTTTGACTGAAAAACCTCATAAATCGGGATACGTAGCAATTATTGGTAAACCCAACGCAGGGAAATCAACTCTGATGAACTACATCCTGGGAAGCAAAATTTCCATAGCTACACATAAGCCACAAACCACACGGCATCAGGTTGTGGGAATTTTTTCGAATGAGGATACTCAAATTGTTTTTCTGGATACACCGGGAGTGATTTCTCCCAAATATGAGCTTCAGAAAGCGATGATGAAAACGGTGGAGCGGGCAAGGAAAGATGCAGATTTAATCCTGTTTATTTTTGATCCATTAGACAAACACCCTACCGATGAAGTCATTGAAATGCTGAAGTCAATCAATAAACCAATTTACCTGTTGGTGAATAAAATTGATATCTACGATCGGGAGAAAGCACAGACAAAAGTTGCTGATCTTGAAAAGAAATTAAAGCTCACAGCTATCCACTACGTTTCTGCACTTCAAGGGAATGGGATTGATGAACTGATTGAATCAATCCGCGCCCAGTTAATGCCGGGCCCACCTTTTTATCCTAAGGAAGATTTGAGTGAACATCCGGTTCGATTTTTTGTATCAGAATTAATCCGCGAACAGGTGTTTTTACAGTTTCAGGAGGAGATCCCTTACTCCTGCACGGTTGAAATTATCGCTTATGAAGAGGATATAGATATTGACCGTATCAGCGCCGAAATAATTGTAAACAGGAAATCGCAAAAAGGCATGTTGATAGGTAAAGGAGGTACTGCCATCAAAAATCTGGGGATAAAATCGCGCGAATCCATCGAAGAGTTTATCGGCAAAAAAGTATTCCTGGAACTGCACGTAAAAGTACGCGAAAAATGGCGCGAAAAAGAGAACTGGGTTAGAAATTTGGGATATTAGATTTATTAGGAAGCGGTACAGTTCGAAGTTCTGTATCAGTTTTTTATTTTTTACTATCACATCGAACCGAATTCCTGTTCATGAAATCTTCTGTTTGTCTAATCCTTTTGCTCTGTTTTTGGTACAATTCTGCTATTTCTCAGTCCACAAACAATGAGCCGGACATGCGCATTGTGCTGATGGCGGATATCAATGAGAGCTATGGGTCTACTCATTATGGTGAATATGTAGACAGCGCCATGGTTTGGGTGGAAAAGTGGCAGCCCGATTTCATCCTGTTTGCGGGTGATATGATTGCAGGCCAAAACCTGGCCCTTTCTGAGGAGGATATCCGCGCAATGTGGGGAGGGTTTGATAAAACCATTGGTCAGCCACTTCGAGATATGGGTATCCCCTTTGCCTTCACCCTTGGCAATCATGACGGCTCAGGAAGCGGAAATTTTGAACATGAGCGGGAGCTTGCCAAAGAGTACTGGAGTCCGCATAAGCCGGAACACAACTATGTTAATAATGAGCACTTCCCTTTCTACTACAGCTTTGAGTTTGAAGATCTTTTTGTGATTAGCTGGGATGCATCAAACCATTTTATTTCGGACGAAGAGATTGAATGGATTGAATATCAATTATCAACTAACGCTGCAAAAGAAGCCTCAAATCGATTGATGTTAGGACACCTACCTCTCTATGCCGTTGCCAAGGGACGAAATCATGAAGGAGAAGTTCTTTTTAACGCCGATTCTTTATTTGAAATGATGAATAACAAAAATGTTAATTACTATTTTAGCGGTCATCATCACGCGTGGTATCCGGCTCATAAAAAAGGTTTAAAAATGATTCATTCCGGAGCATTAGGAGGCGGACCGCGTCAGTTAATTAATTCTGACCTGCCTCCACGACGAACTTTAACATTATTGGAAAGGTCAACTAAGACAGATTCATTTTCTATTACCACATTTGATATGGAAAATAATATGGAGGTTATTACACCAGACGAATTGCCTTCTGTCATTGAAGGATTCAACGGACGAATCGAGCGGTATGATTATGAGGATTGAACTACCTCCGGACAAAATCCACGAGATATCAATTTAGAGCGCAGTACTTTAGATCATTATGGAATTTATTCTGAAGCTTGGATTTGCAACAAAAAAATGGACAGTAAGTTAAGCGGCCAAATGGAACTCTTCACCCTTCTCATTTAGTGATCCCTACGGGGGATGGAAGACTATTTTCCAATCGTGTCTTTATCTCGAAATCACGTTAAAACAAGATATTTCAATCACTGCCGAAAGCCATCAACAATCACAAAAATCCTCTTTAAGATAGTGCTTTGTCTGTTCATCTTTAGGACTGTTAAACATCTGTCCCTTTTCACCTGTCTCGATGATGTTTCCCTCACACATAAACGTAACCCGGTCAGCAATCCGGTGAGCTTGCTTAATATTATGGGTCACAAATACAATAGTGTACTTCTTTTTCAGCTTCAACATCAAATCTTCTATAGCGCGGGCTGAAACGGGATCAAGAGCCGATGTGGGTTCGTCCAGTAGAACCACGTCCGGTTCAACCGCGAGTGTACGAGCCAGGCAAAGCCGTTGCTGCTGACCCGCCGACAGCGACCGGGCCTGATCATCCAAACGGTGTGAAACTTCTTTCCAAAGCGACACCGCCTTTAATTTCTCCTCCACAAGTTCAAGCTCTTCTCTCTTCGACAATTTTTTGTGATACTTCACACCCAAAAGCACATTCTCCCGGATTGACTTTGGAAACACCGCCGGCTTTTGAAACACCATCCCCACTTTCCGTCTCAATTCACTGGTATTCACCGCTCGACCGAAAGAATTTTGGTTTTCAAAGAAGATCTTACCCTCTGTCTTCAATCCATCCGTTTCATCACAAATCCGGTTAAAACAACGTATCAGCGTTGATTTCCCAGCACCTGACGGGCCGATGATGCAGTGAATTTCATTACGGCAGATGACAAGATTCAGTTTTTTCAATATTAGTATATCATCAATCCATACAGAAAATTGCTGAACATTAAAGCAACTGGTTTCAGGCTGAGCGGAGTGATAGATTTCCAGGTTTTTGGCCGGTTTTCTCATCGTGCAAAAGAGGTTTTATATCGGTTACGAAAATAGAGTGCGGAGATACTGAAAAGTCCAACAAGTGTGATTAATACAAGGCTTGCGCCCCACGCATTTTGTATTGCGGCGGGGTCGGTAGCTTGTTGTGCCAGTGCAAGAATATGCGTGGGCAGAGTTGCCACTGGTTCAAGCAACGACCCGGGAATGGCAGCCCCCGAGAATGCCGTAGCAATAAACATGATAGGAGCCGTTTCACCAACGGCTCGTGCCAGCCCGATCAGCAATCCGGTAAAAGCACCGTGAATCCCCATCGGTATCAATACCTGAGTATTCACCTGCCATTTATTCATTCCCAGTGCCAGAGCACTCTCCCTGTAATGCTGAGGTATGCTGTTGATCGATTGATAGGCTGTTAACACAAGCGTGGGTAAAATCATAATTCCAAGAATTATAGCTCCCACAAACCACGATATTCCTGTGTTGAAAAGGTTCACAAACAAAATCAGTCCGAATATGCCGAAAATGACAGAGGGAATTCCGTTCAGGCCGTAAATCAGGATATCGCTCAGGTGTTGCAGGCGTTTATTTTTGAGATATTCACTTTTGTAAATAGCTGTTCCCAACGCAACGGGAAAAGAGAGAAGTGCGGCTGTAATCACCAGCATCACGCTTCCGCTAATTTGATACAAAACACCACCCTCGGCGCCAAAACTTTTGGCCGGCAGGATCAAAAATTCGAGGCTGACGGATTGAAAACCATTCCAAAAGATAGTGGCAATCAGAAATATCAGCACAAAGGAGCTGAATGCCAGTGAGCTCCAGCAGATGGTCAGAAATAGGCGATTTTTGATTTTTCTACTCATACAGCCGTCCTCCCGGTTTGATGAATCGCTGCGCCGCAATCGTCACCAAAAACACGGCAATCATCAGCAAAAGCCCCATGAATATCATGGAGTTAAAATGGAGTGACCCGAAAGCCGACTCCGTAATTTCACGGCCCAGCTTTGAGGTGATGGTTTGACCGGGTACCAGGATATTGTAGATGGGATCGGGTATCCGGTCGATGCTGCCGATCACAAGCATCATCGCCATGGTTTCGCCCATTGCACGGCCCAGGCCAAGCAACACGCCGCCGATAATGTCCGGTTTCGCGATGGGTAGAATTGTATCGAGTATAACTTCATGCCTGTAAAGCCCCATCCCGGAAGCCGCCTCGCGGTAGTGCGACGGCACATTATGCAAGGCATCTTCGGTGAGTGTAATGATGATAGGTAAAATCATGATCGCCAGGATAACCCCGCCGGCCAGAAGAGTCCGGCCCGTGGAGAGCTCGAACAGGTTTCCGATAAAAACGCTCAGCACAGCCACTCCGATCAGGCCGTAGATAATGGATGGAATACCGGCAAGGATTTCGAGCGCCGATTTTACCGGAATACGGTATCGCGCTGGCAGAATTTCGGAGATCAGTACCGCACTGAAAATACCGATGGGCACGGCAATCAAAAGTGCCACAACAGTGACGCTCGCTGTGCCATAGATCATGCTCAGAATGCCGTATTGACTCATTGCGGGATTCCATTCGGAAGAAAAGAGGCTCCACCCTGCACCCGGCAGTGCGCTCAGGCCCTGGATGCCAATCACAATAAATACAATCAGTATGACTGCGGTGCTGATGATCGTACTCACCAGAACGGTATTCTTTCCGATATTACTGAATGATGCGAACATATCCGGCTTTTTCTACAATTTCCTGTCCTGCTTCACTTAACAAAAACTCAATAAACTGCGCTGCCTTTTCATCGGGATTGCCGTTGGTCAAAAGCATAATATCCCTCAAAATCGGGTACCTCCCATCGCGTATATTCTCTTCTGTCGGTTCGATGATATCTCCTTCTTCCGTTCGTATGCCAAGCCCCTTTACATCATCATTTTGCCAGGCGAAGGAGAGCATACTGAATGCCGATCGGCTTTGAGTAATGGCGAGCTGAAGCTCATTATTGGCTCCAAGAACAAGTCCGGCCGCCGGAGCGGACGCCTCGCTGTTGCCCATCACTGCCTCCATAAAAACGTGCCGGGTTCCCCTGGCCCGCTCCTTGTCGATTACCAGGATTTCACTGTCGGTCCCGTTGAGCTGCGACCAGTTTTTGATCTCGCCCGAAAATATCTTTCTCATCTCCTCAAATGAAAGGGAGGTAATTCCGGCATTATAAATCTCTGCAGAAACAATCGGCAAAACAGCATCACGGCCGATTACATGCTTTGTAAAATTGACTTCGGGATGCCTCTCAGCCTCTTCCAAGGTCAAATCCCTCGAAATCATACCAATAGCAAGCTGACCTGCCCCTACCTGATTAATTGCCACACCGGATCCGCCGGAATTTACGAGAATGGCTTGATCAGGATATATGATTTGATACTCTTCTACCGCCATGGTAATAATGGGCAGCACCGTTGTTGAGCCGCCGATTTGAATAGAATCGGGACGAGAACATGAAAGAAACAAAATCAGCAACAGCGAAAAGAAGAGAAAGCGTCTCATGAAAATGGAAATTTAATTTGATGGAATATTCCAATAGGTGATCGGTTAAGAGGAAGTGGCCTCACTTCCTAATTTTCAAGACTTTTTAAGTCTTTTTAAGTCTCTAAAACTCAACCAATGAGTTCAAAGGAGATCCAAATAATCAACAACAACTTCCCTGATTTCCGCCTTCAGATGCCGATTCCGGTTCACAGTCGAAAGCGCCAAAATGCGTGGTTCGATCTCCATCTACCCTAAAGTGTTGTCCATATCTGGTATCCTGTACCATCGCCGCAGAGTTTCCACAAACAAGCATCGGCTTTCCGGTATAGAAGGTGTGATGATCGTC
>JBGTFX010000187.1:0-17853 GCA_041747055.1 Balneolaceae bacterium | reverse complement strand
GTAAGCTTTTCTAACTTTAAATTCAACATATAAGGTTTTTGGAAACCTTGGAGGTTTTCTGTAAAAAACTACTTAAACCAACTCAAGCAATTCATCAGGCACATCAACATCCATTCGGAGTAGGGTAGACGCATGTGTTTTTCCCTGAGCATCCAGTTTTAAAGAAACCGTTCCGCCACCGCCCAAACTTTCGTTTAACACAAAGTTTAAGGCACCAATATTTTCCATCTCATATCTCTCAACTTCGCCTTTACAGATGTGCTTCATGTGATCTTTCACACGATCGGAGGTAAGCGTTTCTTTTAAAAAAGGATAGATATCCGGATGGCGTGCTATAATTCCTACATTACTTCCATTTCCCTTATCGCCGCTTCTTCCGTGTGCAATTTTAAGCAGTTTTACTGTAGCCATTGGTTCTATTCTTAATTTGAAATTTTTTCCTTTTGCCAAGATAACTGTAAATCAATACAGATCACAGTTGGTATTTCTAATGTAGATCAGTAAATCATTTTAATAGTCATCCCGGACTTGATCCGGGATCTCGTAACTTCGTATGATCGTATATTTGCTACCACATTCATCCCTTTACATAGCTGGGAGATGCCGGATCGGAGTCCGGCATGACTGCTAAACTCACCCTTTCTTCAGTAGTCATTCTCAAAACAAATAACCTACAGACGCCGGCTGACGCAAAAGCCACCCTGTTAAACTATAACGAGATACATTTGTAGTTAAAACTTCATGTTCTACACAGTCGCTTTTAAATAGAAGAAGACGTTTTGCAATCGGTTCAATGATAATCTCTTCACCTTTTTGATGGATTTTTAGCTCACCTCCATCTCCTTTTTTCCAGTCTTTATTCAGATAAATAAAAACCGTGATCTGTCGGTTTGATCGTTCATTGAACTGATCCAGATGTTTTTCGTAATGTGTTCCGGGAGGATATTTTGCAATATGAAATTCCGATCCTGACAAACTTAAAAAACAGTATCGCTTAAGATTTGCGATGACGGAATCCATCAACCCAAAAAAGGGAGTAATTTTTGAATCTCTTTTTCTATCGAGCCAGTAAATAAAATCGCCCCTAACATCAGATTTAATCTGAAACTCACCTGAGCTTCCAATTCCGGCTTTTTTCAACTTATCATCACTCTCAACAGATTCAAAAAACTCCATAATCTCCCTATACATCTCCTCCGGGATAAAATCATCCACAATAACATAATCCTTCTCGGCAAGCTGATCCATCCATGAGATCCATTGTTCATCAGAATAACTCAAATCACTCTTCATTTTTTCCATGTTTACTCCGGTTAGGTAAGCGTAATAAAGATAATGCAAAAAGGAAGTGAATGGAATAGGGTTGTGAATTCCCCCTTATCAAAGGGGGACTGAGGGGGATGTTTGTTGTACTTAGAAAAGTGATGAACACCCCTCTAAATTTCACTACGCTTACGCTGCGTGTTCAAAAAATGAGCCCCTTATTAGGGGATACTTTTCCTGAACTTTAAACCTAGTTAACCGATCCAATTTCAAAAATCTCTTCTCCAAATTTCTCTGCAACGGTTCTCACTTTTTCTACAGATTCTGCTCTTACAACAGCAATCAAACCAATACCCAAATTAAACGACGACTGCATGTCTTCTTCAGGTACGTTTCCTATGTTTTGAATCAGATCAAAAATAGCCGGACGTTGCCAGCTGTTCCAGTCAACATCTAATGTTCGTCCTTCGGGTAAAATACGTTTTGTATTTCCTACAATTCCACCACCGGTGATGTGTGAAAATCCATTCACACCGTCAATTTCTTTTAGCTCAGTAATGAGTGATAAATAAGATCGGTGAATTTTCAGCAGTGTTTCGCCAACGGTTTCGTCCAATTCATCTGGAGTATCGTTGATATCGTATTTACTGAAAAGAACATTTCTTGCCAGTGAATATCCATTTGTGTGAAGTCCTGAACTTTTAAATCCGATTAGTTTATCACCTTTTCCAATCTTATCTCCTGTTATAAGTTTAGATCTATCCACCACTCCAACGATGGTTCCGGCCAGATCAAATTCTCCTTTATCGTAAATATCCGGCATTTCTGCAGTTTCTCCTCCAATTAAAGCCACATTGTTTTCTTTGCATGCTTTGGCAAATCCACTAATTACATCAAACCCAACTTTTTTGTCTAGTTTTCCTGTAGAGAAATAATCTAAAAAGAAGAGAGGGGTGGCTCCACAAACGGCAATATCATTTACGCAGTGATTTACCAGATCCTGGCCAACGGTGTCGTAAGTGTCTGATTTGAAAGCCACAATCAATTTAGTTCCAACTCCATCAACGCTGCTAATCAAAACAGGTTCTTTAAATGCAGAAAAATCAGGAGCAAACAGAGCACCAAATCCACCAATATTGCTTAGAACAGATGCATTATGAGTTTCTTTTACGACATCTTTAATGGAATCAACGAGTTCTTCTCCAGCTTTTATGTCTACACCGGAATCTTTATAGGTAAATTTCTTTTGTGTCACTGTAAGTGGATTGTATTAGATTTTTCATCAAATAGAAGAATTCTCCTTTTCTATTCTAGTCTAAATATAAAAAGAAAGAATCTCTTGATTTGATCTAAATCCCAAAGGTTTTCCACAGGTATAAACGAAAGTGATGAAATTTGAAATTTTGTAGTATAGTAGTAGAGCGTGTGGATAAGTGGACAACTTTTTTATGATCATTATTTACTTTTGAAATGATCGTTTGTGTATAACTTTGTTGATATCTAAAACAGTATTATCAGTGACTTATCTGTCACTAAAAAAAGTAATTAACATTTACATACATATTGCACCTACATTGTTGGTTTAGTTATTGACATCAAAAGTTGTCCTTTTTGATTGTTCATAATCCAAATTTTTTGTGGAATGCTGTGGATAGATTTCTACTTTTGGGCAAACAAAAAGTAGTCCACATATTTGAAGCCGGTTATCAACAAAGTTCCCCACATATGAGAATAGTTATACAGCGAGTAAAATCTGCATCTGTTACAGTAAATAGTGAAGTAACAGGTTCCATTGAGAAGGGATTATTACTTCTGGTAGGAATTCACCAAACCGATACCAAAGAGCAAATTGATTGGTGCTGCCGAAAGATTTTAAAGCTTAGAATTTTTGAGGATTCAGACGGAAAAATGAATAAATCTCTGCTTGATGTGGGTGGAGAGCTTTTGATAGTTTCTCAATTTACCCTTTATGGAAATATGAAAAAGGGGACACGGCCGAGTTTTATTGAAGCCGCAAAACCTGATGTTGCCGAACCGTTGTATGATTATATGGTGCGAAAATTGAAGGATGGTTCAGCTAAAAATGTAGAAACCGGAAAATTTGGAGCAATGATGGATGTAGAGTTAGTAAACGATGGGCCGGTTACACTTGTAATGGAGCGTTGATGTCAGTCATATTTATTTTTATTGATGGAATTGGCCTTGGAGAAAATATCAAAGAAAATCCTCTAACGGATGAAAAATGGACATCCTTTTCTCACTTTACCCAATCAAATGGAATTCATAAAGGATGTGAAACTAGGGAATCAAATAATATTTTATTTAAGCCTATTGATGCAAATTTAGGAGTGGAAGGATTGCCACAAAGCGGTACGGGTCAGGTTACGCTGTTTTCTGGTGTAAATGCTTCTAAAAAAATAGGAAAGCATTTTGGCCCATTTCCCTATTCAACCACAAAACCGTTATTGGAGGAAGAAAGCCTTTTTCATCAGGTTCAGGCGATAGGGAAAAAGCCCCACTTTATGAATGCTTATCCTGATGTTTTCTTTAAACGGGCTGAGAAAATAGATCGATGGAGTGCAACAACTTTGATGGCACGATCAGCAAATACTAGGCTAAATACCACGAAGGATATAGTTGAGGGAAAAGCAATTACAGCTGAAATAAAGCAAAATATTTGGAGAGAGAAGCTAAATCTGGATGTACCGGAAATTACGGAAGCTGATGCAGCGAATAGATTACTTTCAGCTGCAAAGGATTATGATCTGGTTTTGTATGAATTTTATTTAACGGATAAAGCGGGTCATGCTATGAATCGGGAATATGCTGATCAGATTAGAGATGTATTGGATCCGTTTTTGATGCATATCATCAACCATTTACCGGAAGGTGTGACGCTTGTCATTACGAGTGATCATGGAAATATGGAAGATCTTTCCACTAAAACTCATACGCGTAATGAAGTGCCGTTATTTGTAATGGGTGATATTGAGCCGTTTCGTGAGGCAGAAAGTCTGATGGATATTACTCCTGCAATTGTGAAGGTTTTGAGCAAAGACCTTCAAGCGTAACCCGCGCATTTCGGGTTTCCTTGATGCGTCTGACGTGGCGGTTAAGGGTGTGTCATTCTTCCCGAAAACTTTCGGGACAGAATCTCTGCCGTTGATAAGGGAAGGAGATGCCGGATCGGAGTCCGGCATGACCCTCTATTGAACTGACAACTTGATGATAATCTACTTCAGCGCTTTTTTAATTCTTTCGAAGATTTCTTCAACAGTTCCAACGCCATCAACTTCCTCAACCACTCCTTTTTCTTTGTAGTAATTAAAAACAGGCTCGGTCTCTTTTCGATAGACAGCAAGACGATTCTTAATTTTTTCAGGAGTATCATCAGAACGACCTTCTCCACGGCTTAGGATTCTGTTGATCAGCTCTTTTTCAGGCACGGAAAGCATCAAAAACGTATCGATTGCAGTGTTATTTTCAGCAAGAAATTTGTCAAGTGCTTTCGCCTGGGGGACTGTTCTAGGAAATCCATCGAGAACATATCCATTGTCATATTCCGTTTTTTGCAGCTCATCAGCAACTAAATCCACAACGGTTTCATCAGGAACAAGATTTCCTGCATCAAGAATTGATTTTACTTTCTTACCGAGCTCCGTTTCATTTTTGATGTTGTAGCGAAAAATATTTCCCGTTGAAAGATGGGGAATATTAAAGTGAGACTTTATTTTATCGGCTTGTGTTCCTTTGCCGGCTCCCGGTGGTCCAAATAGAATAAGATTCATATCAGTAGTTAATAATCGTTGAAAAGGAAAACGTTTTTAAACCAGGGTTCGATTGTTAAATCAAGATCGCAATAGTCCCCCTTAGAAAAGGGGGAATGAGGGGGATGTTCAACAGGTTGTGAAAAAACCCGATAGACACCCCTCTAAATTTCACTACGTGTTGTTCGCTCCGCTCGGTGCGCTTATGCGTTCAAAAAATGAGCCCCTTGTTAGGGGAGACTTTCTTTTTACGATTGGTAAGAATTATAGATCGAACTCAGCTTTTTAAATATAGACATAAAAAAAGCGGAGATTTAACTCTCCGCTAATTTTGGGCAAATTACTTTTTCGTAATTACTCTTTCTTTCTCACGAATACGAGCAGACTTGCCTCGACGATCGCGTAAGTAGAAGAGTTTGGATCTTCTTACTCGTCCTTCTCGAACGATTTCAATTTTTGCAATAAAAGGTGAGTATAGAGGAAAAATTCTTTCAACTCCCACGCTTCCACTCATTTTACGGACGGTGAAGGTTTTATTCGCTCCGCTTCCTCTTTCATTAATCACAACACCTACGTATTGCTGAATTCTTTCTTTTTCACCTTCACGAACACGGTAATGTACATTTACAGTATCTCCTGCAGTGAACTGCGGAAGATCGTCGTGCATTACTGTTTGTTCTATGAGTCTTAATTTATCCATTGTTTTTCCTCGTTACTGGGCGTTAGTTTTTCTTTTTAAAATTGTTATATAAATCCGGTCGGCGTTCTTTTGTCTGTTCAACTGATTTTTTAAATCGCCATTCTTCAACTTTTTTATGATCGCCTGAAAGTAAAATGTCAGGAACGGTTAATCCCTTAAATTCTGCCGGCCGTGTATACACAGGCCCTTCCAATAATCCATCCTGGAACGAATCAGAAAGAGAACTTTCTGCATCACCCAAAACACCGGGAAGTAAACGAACCAAAGCATCAGTCATAACCAATGCCGGAAGTTCACCACCTGAAAGCACATAATCACCGATCGAAAATTCTTTGGTAATCAGTTCATCACGCACTCGTTGATCTACACCTTTATAATGGCCGCACAAAAAGATAACATTCTTTTTGATGGAGAGCTCATTCGCATGTTGTTGCTCAAACTGTACTCCATCGGGTGCGGTAAAGATTATTTCATCGTACTCTCTTTGTCCCGTTAAAAACTCTATACAGGAAAAGATTGGCTGAGCTGAAAGAACCATTCCGGCACCACCACCATAGGGATAATCGTCGATCTTGTTATGCTTGTCTTCAGAGTAATCCCGAAGATCGTGAATGTGAATATCCACCAGATTTTTCTCCCGGGCCCGTCCTACGATGCTGTGGTTCAGCGGACTTTCGAGCAGGGCAGGTACACCTGATATTATATCAATTCGGAGCATGGTTAAAGATCGATTAATTGATCCATGTTTCTACAGTAGATCTTTCTGTTATCATGATCTGTCTTTTCAACAAATTCATCTACAAATGGAATAAGGAGTGTTCCCTGATCCATCTTTATTTCAAGAATTGGGTGGGCCGGATTTTCAAGTACATCCAGCACTTTGCCAAACAATTCATCATTGTAGATTACCTCGTATCCGGAAAGATCTTCTTCCTCAATGGCTTCTACAGAATCTTCGACAATTACTTGATCCGAAAATATGGCTTTGTCCATCATGGCTTCCGCTTCCGTGCGGTTGGCGATCATATCAAATTTTACAAAGAACGTTTGCCTATTATTTTTTTCCTCCAGTTGAACCGATTCTATTCGAACCGGGATCAAATCAGACCGTTCATTTTTGATGTAAACGATCTTTATGGATTTCAATAAATCAGCAGAAACAGGAACTGCCGGCAAAAATCGGACAATACCTTCGAGTCCGCGTGGTTTGCCAATTCGGCCTATTTCTTCAAACCCGGACATCATAGCCGGCTAAGTTTAATCTTATTCTGATTGTTTGCTTTCCCACGCGCGCAGCACAGTTACACGATCTTCTCCTTCAGGAACAAATCCTTTCAACTTGTCAAGAGGTGTATCTTTAATGTGGTCAATTGCTTCGTTAGCATTCATATCTGTTGAAACCTGAGAAGGAGATTCTGCTTTTTTCTCTTCTTTTACTTCTTCTGTTTCAGCTTTTGGCTCCGTTTCTTCAGCTTTCACTTCGGGTTCGGCAGCTTTTTCTTTAGTTTCTTCAGATGAGGCCTCAGCTTTTTTTTCAGGCTCCACTACCGGCTCTTCAGCTTTAGCTTCTGGTTTTTCATCTACCACTTCTTCTTCCTTCGGAGCTTCTTCAGCTTTTACTTCCGGCTCGGGAGCTTCTTCTTTTTCTTCAGATGGTGCAACTTCGGCTTTAGTTTCTTCTGCAGTAGCTTCTTCTGTTTCAGCTTTAGCACCTGCTTCTTCAGATTCAGTAGCTGTTTCTTCCTCAGCTTTGGTTTCTTCTTTTTGCTTTTCTAGCTCTTTTGCAGCAGCTGCAGCTTTTTCTTCGAGCTGTTTTTTGTACTCTTGTTCTTCTGCTTTAAGAGCTTTTTCCTGCTTTTCCTTTCGAGACAATTCTTTACCATCACCCTTTTCTTCTCGGGCAGTTCTCCACTCTTCCAGAGCAGCTTCAATTTCTTCCTCAGATTTGCCCCAGCGTATCAGGTGCATTTTGTACAGAATTCCCTGAACTTTAAGAATACTGCGCACAGTATCACTTGGTGTTGCACCAATTTTGAGCCAGTGAATAATTCGATCCTCATCAATTACGAGCTCTTGTCGCTGACTCACATTGTCGAATCGTCCAAGTTTTTCAATTATTCTACCATCACGGGGTGCGCGGCTGTCGGCAACCACGATGTGATAATAAGGTCGTTTCTTTCTTCCTTTTCGTTGTAAACGTAACTTAATCAATGTTGTACTCCTGTTGGGTTATTTGTTATAAAGTGATGTTATTTGCCAAATGGCAGATTTTTGAGCCCTTCCATTGCACGGCCCATTTTGTTCATTTTCGACATGGTTTTCATCATCTTCTTCATCTGCTCGAACTGTTTCATTAGTTCGTTGATCTCGCGAACACTTGTTCCGGATCCTTTTGCAATTCTTCGACGACGGCTGCCATTTAAAAGATTTGGATCAGCACGCTCTTCCGGTGTCATAGATTTGATAATCGCTTCAATCGGTTTGAATGAATCCTCATCAAAATCAGCATCTTTTAAGGCTTTATCAGCTCCGGGAATCATACCGACCAGGTCGGTCATGTTACCCATTTTTTTAATCTTTTGGATCTGCTCTAAGAAATCTTCAAGATCAAACTTGTCTGACCGGATTTTCTTTTGAAGTTGTTGAGCCTGGTCTTCATCGTACTGCTCCTGTGCTTTTTCGACCAGTGAAACAACATCGCCCATACCTAAAATTCGCTGGGCAAGTCTATCCGGATAAAATGGTGACAGAGCATCCAGCTTTTCGCCGGTACTCATAAATTTAATTGGCTTCTGTACTACAGATCGGATTGAAAGAGCCGCGCCACCACGCGTATCTCCATCCATTTTTGTTAATACCACGCCATCAAAGTTGATGGTATCATTAAATGCTTTTGCGGTATTTACGGCGTCTTGACCGGTCATGGCATCAACCACGAATAAAATTTCGTCCGGATTTACAGCCTTTTTGATCTCCGCAACCTCTTTCATCATCTCCTCATCCACATGGAGGCGGCCGGCGGTATCAATAATAACAGTATCGAGCGCCAAACTTTTCGCCATAGAAACGGCTTCTTTGGCAACTCGAACGGGATCTTTCTGTTGAATAGAGTAAACCGGCACATTAATGCTTTCTGCCAGAGTCTTCAACTGATTTATGGCAGCCGGACGATAAACGTCAGCGGCAGCAAGAATAGGATTTCTATTTTTTTCTTTCTTTAAATAGCGGGCAAGTTTACCAACGAATGTGGTTTTACCTGATCCCTGCAAACCTGCAACTAAAATAACGGTGGGGGGCTTTTGAGAAACGGCAATATCAACCCGGTTTTCACCAAGCATTTTTACCATTTCATCAAAAACAATCTTTGTGAACTGCTGACCGGGATTAACACTGGTTAAGACATCCGAGCCGATTACTCGTTCTTTTATATCGGCGGTGAACTGGCGGGCAACTTCAAGGTTCACATCCGCATCCAATAGTGCGCGACGGATTTCACGTACTGTTTCCGCGATGTTAACATCGGTTATCCGTGACTGTCCTTTCAGGGACTGTACAGCTGATTCTATTTTAGAAGACAAATCTTCAAACATTACACAGGCACACTATATGTTGGTAAATAAAAATGGTTTAGAGTCTTTTAAATTACGGACATCTATCTATCTTATCAACATCTATTGTTGAAAACTTTTTTATGCCTTTATTTAGTGTAATTTTTACACAATGTTCGCTCAATAACTAAATATTTCGATGTGAATGGCGAACGTGTTATTTTCTGAAAGAAATTTTTAAAACAATTAATCGATTAAAAAACACATTATGTCTGACCAAAAGGGATACGGATTACTTAAGGGAAAAAAAGGAATTATTTTTGGAGCATTGGATGAAAGAAGTATTGCCTGGAGAATTGCTCTGGCCTGTAAACGTGAAGGAGCTGATTTTGTTCTTTCAAATGCGCCCATCGCATTAAGATTGGGAACCCTGGATGCTCTTGGAGAAGAAACAGGGGCAAAAATTATCCCCTGTGATGTGAGCGACGAAAAGGATGTTGAAAAACTGATGAGTGAAGTTAAAGAGGAGTTGGGCAGTGTTGACTTTATTCTCCACGCAATTGGAATGTCTCCAAACATCAGGAAGAAAAAAGAGTACAGAGATCTCAATTACAACTGGTATAGTCAAACGCTGGATATTTCAGCCATTTCACTGCACAAAGTTCTCCACTATGCAGAAGAAGCCGACATTTTAAATGAAGGGGGAAGCGTGGTTGCACTTTCTTATATTGGCGCACAGCGAATCTTTTCTAAATATTCAGACATGAATGATGCAAAAGCTTTGCTCGAAAGCATCGCCCGAAACTACGGCAGTCGACTGGCAAGCAAGGGTATTCGTGTAAATACGGTTTCACAGGCGCCAACAAAAACATCTGCCGGCTCAGGAATTAAAGGATTTGACAGCATGTACACGTTTGCCGAAAAAATTGCCCCGCTTGGAAATCCAACAGCCGATGAGTGCGCAGATTACTGTGTGACGCTGTTCTCCGATCTGACCAGAAAAGTGACTATGCAGAATCTCTATCACGATGGCGGATTTGTTACCTCCGGAATTTCTGAGGAGATGATTGACGGATTGGTTCGTCTTTACGCAGACGAAGAGTAGAACAGTTTTTGAACTTAGTTCGATTTAATATGTCTTTATGGAGGCCAAAAAGTGAGGCTGTCCAAAAAGGTGTCATCCCGCACTTGATGCGGTGTCTCTAAACAAGGCAGGAGATGCCGGATCGGGGTCCGGCATGACATAAAGTCTACAAATAATTTTTTTGCGCAACCTTTTTTGGACAGCCTCAGCGGTTTTCGAACCTATACAGAATCGAACTCAGGTTCTGAGGTAAATTTGAGAATGAACAATCACAGTTATGAGTAAAAAAATTCTCGGCATTGATCCCGGCTCCCGAACAACAGGATATGCACTTCTTGTTGAGGAGAACGGGAGATTTACTGCCGAGATTTGTGATGTTCTGCAGATGGCGCATATGGACGATCACACCGATCGTCTACAGTTTATTTTTGATGAGATCACTAAACTCATCATAAAGCATGGCCCGACCGAATGCGCTGTGGAAACACCAATTTACGGAGTGGATCCGCTGGCAATGCTGAAATTGGGGCGTGCACAGGCCGCTGCAATTCTTGCTATTTCAAATCAAAAAATTTCGGTATCTGAGTATTATCCTAAGGCGGTGAAGAAGTCTATCACAGGAAATGGAAACTCCAGTAAAAAACAGGTAGCGTTTATGCTGGATAAAATGATCACGCTGCCCGAAGGAAAAATGAAAAATGACGCCACGGATGCTCTTGCCGTTGCATGGTGCCATCACACAAAAAATGGAATGATTGCATCTCAACAGGGAAAAAAAGCATCACACCAAAATAACAGTAAATCTACCTGGGCCTCGTTTGTTGAGGATAATCCCGATCGAGTAAAAAAACCGTGACTTATGATTGCATATTTAAAAGGATCGATATCTAGCAAAACAGAAGATAGGCTGATTATGGATGTCGGCGGAGTTGGCTACCAGGTGGAGATTTCAAATCAGACATTTCAGACGCTTCCCAAAAAAGGAGAGACGCTCAAAATTTTAATCTACCACCATTTTACGGATAGTGACCAGCGGCTGTTTGGATTTACTACACAAAAAGAGAAGAATTTATTTGAGCGATTAATCACCGTAAAAGGAATTGGCCCAAAACTTGGGTTGACCATTTTAAGCGGGATGTCTGCCCCGGAATTGATTGAATCGATTGTGACACAAAATACATCCGCGCTTTCAGGAATCTCGGGTATTGGAAAGAAAACCGCTGAAAGAATGGTGTTGGAGCTGAAAGATAAGCTGTTTGATGAGTCGGAGCCATCCATTGTGTCGAGTGGCGGACAAAAAATGGACAGGCGAAGCGAAGCTATTTCCGCCCTGGAAGCTCTTGGTTTTAAGAAAAGAGATGCGGAGCAAACGGTATCAAAAATTGTATCTCAAAATGGCGATGCTACGATATCCGAGATTGTAAAAAAAGCACTCGCAGAACTGAAAAGGTAACATTGTGTTAACAATCACTTATTATAATAGAGTGGTTTTGAAATACAATCAGTTCGAACGAATTCCCAGTTATTTTGACAAATCAAACCATTTTAGTTGTCGACGATGAGCAGGATCTTTTAGATCTGATCGAATACAATCTCAAGAAAGAGGGATTTAGCGTTTTAAAAGCTGAGAATGGCGTTGAAGCTTTAAAAGTAGCAAAGGAAAATCTACCCGATCTGGTTTTGCTTGATATTATGATGCCGAAAATGGACGGCCTTGAAGTTTGTGATAAAATGCGGTCTGATGCCAATTTGAAACATATTCCCATCATTTTTCTTACGGCAAGGGGTGATGAAAAAACAGAAGTAGAGGGATTGGATACCGGTGCTGATGATTATGTAACAAAGCCGATTAGCACCACAAAGTTGATTTCAAGAATTAAGGCTGTGTTGCGAAGGTTTGATGAAACCGAAGAGGTATTGAACAAGCTCTCGGTTCATGATCTGGAAATTGACAAAGACCGTTATATTGTAACCCGGGGTGACGAAGAATTTCAGCTTCCGCGCAAGGAGTTTGAACTATTATATTACCTGGCCGGAAGAAAAGGGAAAGTGAAAGATCGCCAAACGTTGCTCAATAAAGTTTGGGGTGATAATATTTATGTGGTAGACCGAACCGTGGATGTCCACGTTAGAAAAATCAGGGAAAAATTGGGTGATCACTATATAGAAACCGTGAAAGGTGTGGGATATCGTTTTAAAGAATGAGCAAAGAAAAATCTAAAAAGGCACTTTTTTCAAAAATTTCGCTTCGAACAGCCGTTCCGGGTGGATTAGGTTGCGCACTTAGTACTGCCGGTTTGTTTGTTGTTTTTGCTGATCTTCCCACTCAAACTCTGTTGTTGGTTTCACTCATCTCATTTCTAATCAGTGCGTTGATTATTTATACCATCTCCAATCAGCTTCATCAATCAAGAGTGAAAACGCTGGAAAAAATTTCGAAGAATATATCACGAAAACGGTTTAGCGATTATGACGATATTAAACTAAACCAAAGAGATGAGCTGGATTATTTAATTGCTCAATCGGTTCGATCGAGCTGGAAAATTGAGAAAGAGCTGCAGCGGATGAACAAGATTGAGAATTACAGGAAAGAGTTTATTGGTGATATTTCTCACGAGTTAAAAACACCCATTTTTGCCATTCAGGGATTTATTGAAACACTGCTGAATGGTGCCCTCGAAGACAAGGAGGTTAATAAGCTGTTTCTTAAAAAAGCGATGAGAAATGTTAATCGTCTCACGTATTTGACCAAAGATTTGATGGAAATTTCGAGATTGGAAACGGGAGAGCTCAAGTCAAATCTTCAGGATATTTATTTGAGAGATCTCATTTTAGATGTGGTGGAAAGCCTTCAGTATAAATCAGAAAAGGAGGAGGTAGAGATTATTGTAACCGATTTTGATAAGAATCTGCAGGTTCGCGCCGATCGGAACCAGATCAAACAAGTGCTGATAAATTTGATAGAGAACGGCATCAAATATAATCGTGCCGGCGGAAATGTTGAAATTGGGATAAAAAAATTCAAGAAAGACAGAGACCGCATTATCGTGTATACAAAAGACACCGGCATCGGGATTGAAGAGAAAGATATACCAAGAGTAACAGAGAGATTTTTTCGGGTTGATAAATCCCGGTCTCGAGAGAAAGGCGGAACGGGTTTAGGGCTTTCAATTGTGAAACATATTATCGAAGCGCATGGGGAATTTCTGTTCATTGAAAGCTCTCGCGAAGGAACCCTATTTAGCTTTACACTCTCCAAAGTAAATCACGTTTTTGTTTAGAGGCATTTTCGCTATTTTGTAAGTGAACAAAAATCAATGTTTAGAGAGCTACCAAAATGATATATGCAGTTGTAATGGCCGGGGGATCGGGGACTCGATTTTGGCCCAAAAGCACAAAAAAAAGACCAAAGCAATTTTTAAATCTCTTTGGAGAAAAAACCATGATAGAGGAGACGGTGAATCGTCTCAAAGGTTTTGTGGAGCCTGAACAAGTGATGGTTGTCACCAATGACAATTATATAACCATCGTTGAGGAGCTGCTTCCATTAACTACTTCCGATTTTATTATAGGTGAACCGGTTGCCAAAAATACAGCTCCATGTGTTGCGGCTGCTGCGGCACTTCTTCATAAAAAAGATCCTGATTCCACGATGATTGTGCTTCCCGCTGATCATCTGATTGGCAAACCAAAAGAATTTTTAAGCGTACTGGATTCAGCCTTAAAAATAGCGCAACAGGAAGAATCACTGGTTACGATTGGCATCACCCCAAATCGTCCTGAAACCGGCTATGGATACATTCAGTTTGACACATCCACAGAGATTGAGATCGGTGACCATTCGGCGTACAGTGTTAAAAGTTTTAGAGAAAAACCGGACTCGGAAACGGCAAAAGAATTTTTGGACTCAGGAGACTTCCTCTGGAACAGCGGGATGTTTATTTGGAAGACATCGGTAATTCTTGAGCAGTTTAAAAAATACTTGCCCGAAATGTATAAGTGCACAGAAAAATTGATGGAGTCTGATGGTAGAGAAGAGGATTTAAATCAATTTTATCACGCCTGTGAATCCATATCCATTGATTACGGAATCATGGAAAAAGCTGAGAAAGTTCATGTGCTTCCAGGAGAGTTCGAATGGAACGATGTAGGAAGCTGGACCGCCGTTCACGAACTTTCAAATAAGGATGGAGATGGAAATGTGTTTGGGAAGTCACCTATTTCACTGCAGGGATCTACATCAAACCTAATTTATTCGGAGAGCGGAAAAATGATTTCCCTTGTTGGAGTGGATAATATTGCGGTTGTGGAGACAGAAAATGCAATTTTGGTTGTGAATCTTGATAAATCTCAGGACGTTAAAAAAGTGGTTGAGGATCTGAAAAGCGATCCTGAAAAAGCGAAGTTTTTGTAGACTCACCCACCCCTTTCCGCCGGAAGTCGGACGGGCTTCTACTTCGTAAAAACATTTCGCAAAGAGGGGAATTTCATTACAAATAGTTCCCGTGTGCCCCCCCTTGTGCCCGTTGTGTAAATCGCCGTGGCCGCTGTGGTTAATTCTATCGGTTTTTAACAGAAGTGAATGACTCCCCGTCAGAACTCTGATGTTGCGGTCAGACGGATTAAATGAAATAAAGAGTATCCATCAGGCGGTAAAAGCAACCGTCAGATGGAATTTCAAACCTTTTATTCCTTAGGCGGAATAGTAATTTCCAGCATGTCGTAGGCAAGTCGCACATGATCAGGGAGTTTTTGGTTACTCTCTGCGTGATCTACATACGAGTTCATATGAATGAGGTAGGTTTTTGGGATTTCCAGTTCATTGGCGATGTCTACTGCCTCTGGGATAGAAAGGTGAGTGGGATGTTCGGGGGCCCATCGCAATCCGCTTAAAACCAATACGTCGCTACCAAGTACTTTTTCCTTGGTCTCATCCGGAATGGATTTTACATCGGTCATGTACGAAAAGTTGTTGACACGATACCCTTGCACATCAATGCGTCCGTGATTATAGTGCAATGGCGTGATGTGCAGATCCTGAAATCGAATCGGTTCATTCATCACTTGAATATCGACGGATGTTGATCCGGGATATTTATTTTCTCCGAACATGTAGTCGAATCGATGGCGAATGGAATCAGCAGCGGCTTGATTTGTATAAAGTGGAATGACACTGTTTTGCATATAATTGAACGAACGCAAATCATCTAAACCCGCGATGTGATCCATGTGTTCGTGAGTTATAAGAACAAGATCTATTTTATTTATATTTGATCGAATCGTTTGCAGGCGAAATTCAGGTCCTGTATCAATAACTACAGACGTTTCTTCAGTTTGCAGCCAAACTGAACAGCGGTATCTTTCGTTACGTGGATCATTTATGATTCTCTCTCTGCCAAATCCTCCTGCAACGGGAACCCCCATGGACGTGCCTGTTCCTAAAAATGTACATTTCATCATTTATAGTTCTTCAATTGAATCTTCAGGCTCTTTAAACCGATCTAAACGATCCCAAAGTTCTTCTAGCTTCTTTCGGACAGCCGGCTTTATAAATATTTCATCTGCATCAATTGACCGTAATACATTCGCCAAAATACCTGCTTGTGATTCCGGCGGTTTATTTTTGTTGATTACAATAAGTTTTTCTCCCTCAATAACACATTGATCCCCGCGAAAAGTCCCTCGCTCTTTTCGAATGGAATATCCTGACTTTTCGCACAGGGATTCCAGTTCCAATAATAACTTTTCAATTTTCATACTTAAAAGGCGATTCCTACGGTTAGGGCGTGCGATATATAGCGGTAATCATTTTCGTCACCTTCAATGTCATAAAATCTGTAGTCAAAATCATATCCAACACTAAAGGAGTTGTTTCCAATTAAATCGTTAAAATAAAACCTTGTTTTTCCATTTGTTCTGAATAGATTTCCGCCGAAAACCGCTCCTCGTGAAAAACTAAATCCATAATTGGGCGTGATTCGAGCTGCAAAATCGACCCGGTCAGCAAGTCGAATTCTCGAGCTTATTCCGGTTCCAAAAATCAAAGAACTCTGCTGGAATTCTGTTGAAGATTCGTTTCGTTGAGCACGTTTTAAATCCGTGATAAGTTGAAAAGGTAAAGATAAGATGAATCGTGGTGATCGGATGATGGCCGTGTCACTAAATAACATTGCGTTAAGATTCACATAAGAAGTTTCATTCATTCCTGTAAATCTTCCGCCAAAACCGGCGCTAATGTGAAGCCCGGGACTCTCCAGGTGCAAGCGAATAATACTGCTATTGAAGTTTGCCTGATCTTGAGGGGCTAAATTTTCACCCCTGAAATCCATATCTGCAATTTCCCAGCTAACTCCTAGTAAAGTATAAGTCCCAATCGATTGAGTATCACGAGATTCTGGGTCACCTACAGAAAACATTTGAGCATGGACTATCTGAGGAGAGATAATCAGGATTATTAATGAAATGGAAAATAGCTTTACGGGAATGTTTTTGATAATATGCATGGTTGATAGTTTAAACGAAATTGACTGTAATGAAAATAATAACTCTAGTATTAATTCCTTTTATTTTAATGACTACAAAATTAGACAGTTCAGACAACGTATATAACTTTGAGTTGAGTACCATTGACGGCAACAATTTAACATTTGAAGAGTTCAAAGGTGATGTTTTATTAATAGTTAATACAGCATCGAAATGTGGGTATACGCCCCAGTACAAAGAACTTCAGGCTCTTCATGATGAATATTCAGATCAGGGATTTAAAGTTTTAGGATTTCCGGCTGGTAATTTTGGAGGACAGGAATTGGATTCTGATGATGAAATTCTTGAATTCTGTGAAATAAATTATGGTGTGAATTTCCCATTATTTTCAAAAACGGAAGTAAAAGGAGATAATATTCATCCTTTATTTGAGTTTTTAACCACACAATCTAATCCTGACTTTACAGGAGATATTTCCTGGAATTTCGAGAAATTCTTAATCGATAGAGAAGGAAATCTCATTAGAAGGTTTAAAAGCAAAACCACACCTGACAGCGAGGAATTAGTTGGTGCTGTGATTAAATCTTTGAAGTAAATTTGTTGCCTTTATAGTGTTTTAATCTAGGGTCTGAATCTCCTCAAACTTCAGGAAAATAATATCATTACTGCTTGACAAGCTTATTGATACAGCCCTATATTTAAGACTCTGAAAAGTTGATGTTTTACTCTTTAGGATTTGAAATAATGGTCCGGTAGTTCAGTTGGTTAGAACGCCTGCCTGTCACGCAGGAGGTCGAGGGTTCGAGTCCCTTCCGGATCGCAAATGAAAGCTGCTTATGAATATAAGTGGCTTTTTTTGTTTAGAGGATAAACTCTTCGAAAATGACTTTCTCTATAATTTATACAGCGAAAATATTGATCTTTTTATATTTGCACTGACTGATTGGTAATGATCAATCGCGGTTAAAATTTTTCCTCCTCCGCAACCGTCTTCTGGCAACAAACCAA
>JBGTFX010000186.1:0-4196 GCA_041747055.1 Balneolaceae bacterium | reverse complement strand
GGGTACCGGTATATACATTCATGGTTTTCCTCCTTGGGTTTGTTATGAGTTTTGCAGAACCATAATCTACGATTCTGAGGGGAGGCCATGAATAATATCATACTGTTTGTGTACGGATTAGAAGTGTGCATTCCATATACCGCGGGTCGGCGCATAAATTCGTTAAGATTAAACATGGTATATCAAGATATAGAAACGGGTTTGATTTCTACAATTGAACTTGCAGTAGTTATGAAGTTGCATGCCAACAAAAGACATACCATGTTTCAAAATTAATGCCCCGCACACTGTACACAACGCGTGGTATAGGGCATAATTTTCAGCCTTCCTAAAGGGATATCATTTCCACATTTCAAGCAGATGCCCAGCTTACCTTCTTTGTATCTTTCCTGGGCTCGTTCCAGCTTCTGAAGGATGCTTTTTTTCTCCCGGAGTGCATTTTCATTAATGGCTTTGTTGTTGATGGCATCCATCCTCGAAAGTCTGCCTATTGAAGCATCCAGGGAAATAGGTTTAGTCAGTTCTATAAGCTCTTTTATCTCTTCGGTAACCGATTCAACTTGCTCATTGATAATTACGGCAATTTCTTCTTGTTCTTTTTTATTCATAAATGATGTAGTGTTTACGTATAAAAGTAAATAATCACTGCAAGAATCATTACCACAATAATCCACAGCCTAAGCATAATTTTTGTTGATTTTTTTGCCTTCTGAGTATCGTACCAGGTTCTGGGCCGAACACCTTGCAGAATGAATGTTGAAATACCGGCAAGATTTACACAAATAACATTGGTGAGCAAAAGCAACATGGCAAAAAGGGCTAAACCAAACTGCATATCACCCAGCAACAAACCAGCTACAACCAAAGGTGGTAAGAGCGCGACAGCAACCATCACACCTATTACCGCAGTAGACATTCCAACCGTATAAGCTAAAACTCCGGCAGCCCCCGATGCAAGTGCCAAAGAGATATCTGAAAGATGTACTTCTGTTCTGCTGGAAATTTCGTAAACAGAAGCGTCTACAGTCATAAACATTCCAAGTAGTATAGAAATTGAAAAGGCTGTAAATAAACCAGCCAAATTAGTTTTCATCGATTTAATACCTAGTTTTTTATCTGCCAGTGTGGTTGAAAGTGCCAAACCGACATTGGGGCCAAGAAGTGGGGCAATCACCATTGCACCAATTACAACAGCGGTGTTATCGCGAATAATACCTAAAGCGGCTACAATGGTGGATAATATTACCAGTGCAATATAGACTCGCGAAAGCTCCACTGCATCTGATATATCGGAATAGAGTTCTTCGCGACTTACGCGAACTCCCGTTAATGGTTTATCAGCGGGTCGATCAGGAGTACTGCTTTTTTCTTGTAATTCCTTAGGTTTTTCTTCAATTCGGGGAAGAGTGGCATCTACTGACAGCATCACCAACCTGTAGTCTTCATCTTTGGAAAAAAGCTGTTCTGCCTTATCTAAAAATAGTTCGGTATCTACTGCATCAACCAGCACTTTTAACATAAAGCCTGAGTTTTCCGAACTTCCCTGCCAATAATGAACTACTGAGTTATCAGAAAGAAGGTTTCTGAAGGCCTCGTGTCTGTTTTTGGGTATAACTATTTCTATCTGACGAAGCGGCATTGTTAAAACATTGGATTAGTCAGTTTTTTTACAAAGTTACAGTATTAATATTCAAGTTGCAGTAAGAGCAATAATTTGTAGTTTATTTTATAAGGAGAATCATTAAAAATTATTTAATGAGCAAATTACGCAGAGAGTTAGGTTTTTTGGGATGCCCTTACCATTGGCGCGGGGACGATGATTGGGGCGGGTAAATTTTTGCGGAGCTATTTCAGGAGTTGGAATTTGGCTGAGCCTTACTTTCGCCATCGCTTTTTATTTATACGGAATGGGTGAATATCTCTCATAATAGTTTCTATTCAGTGTTGTTTTTTTGCCTGAGCCCGGGAATTTATTTTGCAGAAGAGGGTTATTGCACCGGCCATTGTTCCACATTACAAGTCCCAATACCATTTCTCTTATGGATTCTGAACTGTTTTGAGCCGTCAGATCTGTGATCGGAGTCAAAATTAATTGTTGGTCATCTGAAAAAAGTTTATCCTATTCATAGGAAGTAAGTGTTATATCACATGAACATGCGATTATTTTTAAGTCACTATTAATTAAGTTGATAGTAAGATTTTAATACTAATTTACTACGAGCGAGCCATGAAACTTTCATCATTACAATTACCGTTAATACTTTTTGCAGGCTTGATGTTTACAGGCTGCTACACTCAGTATAATGCAACTTCGCAGGAAGACCAACATCAGGCAGTATATATTGGAGATGGCTGGTTTGAAATTGATGGTGCCAACTTTTATGTCGACTATAGCACAAGGCATTGGTTCAGTTATTATGGGATAGACCTTGCCACAGACAGAAACTTTTTGAGAATGACTCACTTCAGATATCACCATCCAACGAGTCCATATTTCTTTTCATCTTTCAGAGGTTCTCAATTTTACAGTTACCCAGGCTACTCTAACCATTACTTCTACAGGATTGGTATGAACCCATGGAGTGATTTTTATGCCCATCATCCGCCTTCCTACTCCAATCCGTATATGTGGGCTTTTTATTACAATAAGTGGGTGGATCGGAGATTGCGGGAAGAAGCTTTACCAAACCATAGGCAGAGTTCGGTTGCTCACGCCACTTCAGGCAACCAAAGTGCTAACAGAAGTTCCGACCTGCGGTCGGGCGGGGATTTGGCAAGTTCAAGAAACCATGGTTCTCAGGTAAGTAGTAGGCTTTTAGCCGACAGAGACGATCTGTATGAAGTTACAACCGGATATCGGATTAGTTCCCCCATGGCTGAGCGCGTTGCCGTAAACGAGAGAGAGAGTAAAATCCGTGACAGGAGAGATTCTGATTTCCGGCAACGTCTTGAGAGAAGCCGTTCCACCAGATCACCATTAAGTAGTTGGGATAGCTGGGAACAGAGAAATAAAAATGGTGATAGAATTCATAGTAGAACCAGAAGCACCACACGTTCTTCCGCTACAGTAAGATCTGGATCGACCCGTTCATCCAATGGTTCAGCCGTCAGAGGATCTTCGTCTAACAGGGGTAGCTCTGCTACAAGATCATCAGGCAGCAACAGGTCCTCAGGCGACAGTTCATCATCCCGCGGAAGTAACTAAGAGAAATTGTCCAGACTATTTCAATCTGTACCTCAGTTATTGAATGAGAAAAAAGCATCGTATCGAGCCGGTATCTTTTATCGGGTTGTAATGGTGATGAAGCTTGTACTGCTACAATTAATTGCGACACAACCAGAAGTACTGTCACAAAACGTAAATCCTGTGAATTCTTGGAATTACACCAATCAAGCCTCGCTTTTTGGTGATTTCGGTACGCCCGGTGATCCTGTGACCATGATTATGCCGGGAACAGCTTATACAGCGGGTTTTGGCACCTATTTCGATAATCCGGCATCAACAGCACTCTTTGGTACTTCGTTCGTTGAAATTGGATATACCAGACGGTCAGTAAGTGAAGGGGCAGCTTACAGGGGAGTACAAAGGGAGCACGAATCATCTGATTTTCAGAACAGTATATCCAATGCCGGATTTGTGTATTCACTTCCGGTAGATATAGGACGATTTGTTGTCGGAGGCGGATATACGCAACTCGGCGGTTATAACCGGACGGTATCGGCGAACAGTAGGAACTTTCTCAGCTCTGTTACCGACTATTTTAAAATACCGGGTAGCCTCTATTCCGATATCTCCTTCAGTACATTTGCCACTGACTTTGGTGATCAATTTCAGGACTGGGATGAATCCGTATTCAGAATAGGCTTCGAAAATTTCGGCGATTTTCCGGGAATTAACCAAAATTTCACAATTACCGAACGTGGATTTGGCGGAGAGTATACCGTGTTTGCTTCAACAGAATTTCGGCAGAACTTGATGGTTGGCCTTAGTCTTGGTTGGGTGAGGGGAAATTACCGGTACGAAAGAGAATTTTTGGAACTTGATTCTCAAAATGTTTTCGATGGTCAATTCATCGATACAAACGGTGATGGCGAGCCCGATACAGATATTAACCGGCTGCTTCTCGAAGACCGGCTCTCAACAACGTTTGGAGGTTTTAGAGCAAGGGTTGGGGTTTTGTACAGGATAACCCCCT
>JBGTFX010000185.1:0-11192 GCA_041747055.1 Balneolaceae bacterium | reverse complement strand
TCAGCATCACAAAAAGAAGCTGCTGTTGTTGATCCGGTTTGAGCTGATCTCCATTTTTTTTGGTTTCGTCGGCCATAACTTATTTCCTGTCTTATTAAGCTGAGATTTCAATATGTTGAAAAGGTAAAGAGTTTGTATACTTCACCTCAACAAAAAATACAAAATCAAACGGTTCTAAATGGCAATTATTCATCCTTTTAAGGGTTGGTTACCAAAACCCAATCGCGTTGACGAAATAGCAAGCCCCCCCTACGACGTTATGGATTCTGAGGAAGCATCCAGAATCGCCGAAGACAAACCTCTCAATTTCCTGCATGTAATCCGTCCAGAAATTGATCTCCCAGAAGGCACAGCATTTAACAGCGACATCGTTTATCAAAAAGGAGCATCAAACCTCTACAACCTACTCCGTTCTGAGGAGATGGTTCAAGATGAAAAACCGGCAATCTATATTTATCAGCTCCAAACCGATTCACATACCCAAACAGGAGTGTTTACGTGCGCGTCTGTTCAAGATTATGATAATGATGTAATTTTAAAGCACGAACTTACTCGTCCTGATAAGGAAGATGATCGAACACGCCATATTCAAACCCAGCAGGCCCATGCTGAACCGGTAATGCTCACCTATAAAGATTCAGAGGAATTATCTCTTTTAGTTGAGAAAATGGTTTTAACGGTTGACCCCTATATCGAACACACCGGGGATGATGGTGTGATCCATAAAGTGTGGAAATCATTTAAAACCGCTGATTTTGCAGAAGCTTTTTCCAAAGTAGAGAATTTTTATATCGCTGATGGTCACCATAGATGTAAAGCCGCTTCCAGAGTTTCAGAAAATTTACGAGAGCGAGATAAATCATTCCCCGGTGAAGCTGAATACGATTATTTTCCCGTCGTGCTTTTTCCAATGAGTCAGATGAAAATTCTTCCCTACAACAGGGTGATCAAATCTGTAACTAAAAAGCAGTTTAAGCAGTTAACATCTCAGTTAAAGCTTGAGGAAACTGATGAGAAATCACCAAAAGAGAAAGGATTTATCTCTCTTTACTACGATGGGAAGTGGTGGAAAACCGAATTGCCATCAGCAAAAGGAAAAGATGTGGTATCGAAGTTAGATGCTGCCCGTTTACAAAAATCAGTATTAGAACCAATTTTTGGAATTCGAAATATTCGAACGGATGACAACATTGGTTTTGTGGGCGGAATTCGTGGAACGGACGAACTTGAGAAACTTGTGGACGCAGAAAAAGTAGACCTGGCAATCAGCATGTATCCAACAAGTATTGAGGAGCTTGTAGATGTATCTGACCAGGGAGAATTGATGCCACCTAAATCAACATGGTTCGAGCCGAAAATTAAATCAGGAATTATCATTCATACGTTTTAACCCTGCATTATTCACAACATGAAAAGAGCACATAATTTCAGTGCAGGCCCTGCAACATTACCCACAGAGGTATTGGAAAGAGTTCAGCAGGAGCTTCCGGATTATCGAGGAATTGGGACTTCTTTAATCGAGATGAGTCACAGAAGTCCTGAATACACTGAAATTAATCAACAGGCCACTCAGCGTCTCAAAAACATACTTGGGGCCGGAGATGAATGGGAAGTGCTCTTTTTAACAGGTGGAGCCAGCTCCCAATTTATGATGGTCCCGTTCAATTTTTTAAATCAGGATCGAACAGCAGATTATATTGATACGGGAATTTGGTCTGATAAAGCCATCAAAGAGGCGAAATTTTTCGGAAATGTACATGTACCCTATTCCGGAAAAGATCAAAAATACGCTAAGCTTCCGGTTCAGAATGAACTCTCATTTTCTGATTCACCCGCGTATGTTCACTTCACCAGCAACAACACCATCTACGGAACGCAGTTTAAAACGGAACCAGAAACAAACACACCTTTGGTTTGTGACGCGTCTTCTGATTTCCTGTCAAGGCCAATCGATTTGGATAGGTACGGATTGATTTATGCAGGTGCGCAAAAAAATGTGGGACCTGCGGGCGTGACCATCGTCATGATCAAAAAGTCTTTCATGGAAATGCAGCGAAAAGAAGCTATTCCTACTATCCTGGACTACAAAACTCATTACGGAAAATTATTTAACACCCCTCCTGTTTTTGCGGTGTATATGGTTAATTATGTGCTGGAGTGGATTGAGAAAAAAGGCGGTATTTCTTATTTCGAAAAGTATAACACAGAGAAAGCAGAACTGCTGTACAGCGAACTCGACAAAGATGATTTTTACCAAGGCACTGTTGAAAAAGATTCCCGTTCAAAAATGAACGTAACGTTTCGGTTAAAGAAACAAGAACTCGAATCGAAGTTTCTACTGGAAGCCGAAAAACATGATTTACTCTCCCTAAAAGGCCATAGAAGCGTTGGTGGAATACGTGCAAGCATTTACAACGCCTGCGAAATGGAAAGTGTAGAAGCGCTGGTGAAATTTATGAAGGAATTTAGGGCAAAAACATAAAAACAACCTGACAGCGTACGGAGCGGAGTTCCTGTACAAAAACGCTGTCAGGTATGCTTAAAGAAGCCCCAAAATCGTCAAAATGTGATCTAGGCTATTGGGCACAAATAGCAGCATGTATAAGATCCCCCAAATGGCGCCGGCAATATGTGCATGATGTTTCACATTCCCTCCTTCCTTTTTACTTTCATAGACACTGTACGCCAAAAAAGCCAAACCAAAAATCCATGATGGAATTGGAATAGGTAAAAAGATCAGGTAAATACTTTCAGTGGGGAAAAGAAAAATAAAACCAAATAAAACGCTCTCCACTCCGCCTGACGCCCCCAAAGTTGCAAAGCTGGGATTATCTTTGTGCATGGTCATGGATGGTAAAGAGGAGGCTAAAAGGCCACTCAAATAAAGGGCTATAAAGTGGGATACGCCCAGTGTTTGTTCCAGAACCACTCCAAAGAAAAAAAGGACGAACATGTTTACCAATAAATGACCAAAATTCGCGTGTAAAAATCCGGCCGTAAATAATTCATACCACGTTTGTTCGCGAACAACACGATATGGAATCAGCATTCCCATATTCATCACCCGACGATCTGCATACAATGCATAAAGAGATATTGCAGATGTGATACCAATTATAAGAAGCGTAAAAGTCATAGAAGAATGTAATTTTTTAAAAATCGAAGATAGTCAATGACTGATTGGAATACGAATGAACAATAATTAAAGTCGCCCACCAAGGTAAAGGTATCAAAAGAGACTTAACAAATGGGTTAATTGGGATGTTTATCTGAAGATGGTAATAATCAAGGAAACCTTCGTGAAACTTCGCGTCATCGTGTCCTCGTGGCTCCCTGATGAACCAGTTATAAGGCTCGAACTCTTTTCACCACGAGACACTAAGACTTGTGGAAACACGAAGAAGACGCACCATCCATGGTGGATATACATGATGGTAATAATTAAGGAAACCTTCGTGAAACTTCGCGTCATCGTGACCTCGTGGCTCCCTGATGAAACCAGTTATAAGGCTCGAACTCTTTTTTACCACGAAGGCGCTAAGACTTGAAGAAACACGAAGAAGACGCACCATCCATGATGAAGATTCCTTCGTGAAACTTCGCACCATCGTGTCCTCGTGGCAAATCCCTGCCGAGAACAAGTTAAAAGGCTTAAACTCTTTTCACCACGAGACGCTAAGACTTGTGGAAACACGAAGGTGAACATATTATGTACTCAAACTATTTCTGTAAGGAATTCCGCTTTCTTGGTTCATATAATTGTAGAGCAAGATTAAACCACAACTAAATATGATGAGCAAAGAGACCAATTATCGCCTAAAAAGAGAATCACTTTTATCAATTGAAGAAGAAGAGGCTGGTAGGGCTATCGTAAATGCAGCTTTCCATGTGCATAAAAAACTAGGACCCGGATTATTGGAACGAGTTTATGAAGCCTGTTTTTGCCATGTTTTATCAGCAAAAGGACTGAAAGTGCAGCGCCAGATTGATGTTCCCATTGTTTTTGAAGATTTGACTTTTGATGAAGGTCTTCGGCTGGATGTGATGGTTAATGATTTAGTAGTCTGCGAGCTTAAAGCATTGGAGCAAGTACATCCGGTTTGGCAGGCCCAATTACTCAGTCATCTGAAACTGACAGATAAGCGCCTTGGATTTCTAATCAATTTCAACGTACCACTGATTAAAGATGGAATTCAAAGAATGGTTCTTTAACAGGTATATTGCCAGTTTTTTTTACAATGCACGAAGAGGACGCCCCATCCATGGTGGATACACACGATTGTAATAATCAAGGAAACCTTCGTGAAACTTCGCGTCATCGTGTCCTCGTGGCTCCCTGATGAAACCAGTTATAAGGCTCGAACTCTTTTTTACCACGAAGGCGCTAAGACTCGAAGAAACACGAAGAGGACGCACCATCCATGGTGGATATACATGATGGTAATAATTAAGGAAACCTTCGTGAAACTTCGCGTCATCGTGTCCTCGTGGCTCCCGGATGAAACCAGTTATAAGGCTCGAACTCTCTTCTACACGAATTCCCCTGCATGCTAAAACCTCTTCTTGTCAAGAATTGAAAAGATTATTAAAAGAAGGTTTCAGTTCCTAAAATTTTATAGCTTGATCCGAATTCTGAACACTACTAACTCTCTCACTTTTTTTTGATGCTCAACAAATCAACCTTCATCATTATCCTGCTGTTTGGATTTATAGCTACATCGTGTGGAACCATTCGGCATACCGATTCTATGAGAACTCTCGATACCGGAATGGCAAGCTGGTATGGTCCTAATTTTCACGGTAAGCTGACGGCAAATGGTGAGACTTACAATATGAATGATTTAACCGCAGCCCATAGAAGCCTCCCATTCAATACCGTTGTAAAAGTTACAAACCTTGATAATGGGCGAACGGTTGTGGTACGGGTAAACGACCGCGGGCCTTATGTTGGAAACCGAATTATTGATCTTTCCCGCGAAGCTGCCCGTAGAATTGACATGGAAAATTCCGGGGTAGCTGAAGTTCGAATTGAACTGGTTGAAGAGGGAGACCGCCCCGTTACCCGAGCCAGTGCAAGAAGTACAGAACAATTTACCGTGCAGCTCGCCTCCTATAACTCGCACAGAGAAGCCAAGACCGCATCCGATAAAATTAGCGGAACCCGGGTCGAAACCGTTCGAATTGGCGACATCACCGTCTACAGAGTCTATTATGGAACCTATCGATCCGAAAATGATGCAAGAAGTGCTCAACAGAGACTTGCCCGCAACGGGCATGATGGATTTGTAAAGCAGATTGAGCTGTAATTATTTTACAACGGTAAAAGTCCCCACCGAGGGTATCGTATCAAAAGAGACTTAATTAAGGGCTCCTCTTTGAGCCCCGACCATCTGGTTTTTTCATGTCCTAACTATCGGCGAGATTTTACTTATTAAAAATTACCAAGCTTTATGCTGAATTGTGTGAGTTTCAATACATTATGGTTGGTGGACAATCCATGTATTACTTTTCAAATTATCGAGACTTTGTTTGATGTTGAGTTTTCCTTTTCGTCTTCATTAATATCTATAGTGCCTTTAGGCACGCTAAATATCATAGCCTCCGGTTTTAACCGGAGGTAAATGAAATGCCCAACCATGGCTTGAGTGCCGGTAGGCACGGCCCAATTCGTTTGTTTGGTGTGATTATTTAAATTGTCTTAACTCAAATTCATCCAATTACACATCTATGGCAAATACATATTATAAAATTCATATTCATACGATTTTCGCAGTCAAGTCTAGAAATGGTTTGATCCAACCGCAATGGGAGGAAAGACTATACTCGGTTATCGGCAATCTGATTAACGAATCAGGTGGAAAACCGATCATTATTAACGGTGTTGAAGATCATGTGCATTGTTTTTTCCATGCCAGACCATCTGTTGCCATATCCGAGATCATGAAGTCGGCGAAAGCAAAGTCTTCTAAATGGATCAATGAAAATAATCTGTTGCGACATCGGTTTGAATGGCAGAGCGGATATGGATGCTTTTCGTATGGACACTCACAAAAGAGTAATGTATATCAATACGTATTGAACCAAAAAGAGCATCATAAAAAGATGAGTTTTAGTGAGGAATATGAAAAGCTTTTGAAGATGTTTGAAATCGATTATGATGAACGATTTCTTTTTAAAAAACTCAAATGATGAATGATAGAGCCATGGCTAATCCCATTTGTGGATCATGCCTATCCGCCTTTTGGGCGGACGCCTTCGGCGCGGCATTTTCAGGCTTGTGACATCATGTATTCCACCGGTTGAAACCGGTGGCTACGATTTCGTTAATGCCTAACGGCATTATGGTTATGATTAATGGATAGACTGTAACACATGCTAACAGACTCGTTTTGACATTACTCACTCGAATCAAAATAGAACCTTTTGTTTCTATCTTGCCCCAAATTCTTTCATGCACCCGTCCACCGGACCGCTTGTCTGGTTATCCCGGGCAAGCTGCCCGAGGTACTTTTCAATTAAGTTTTATCAATCTTTGTGTTGACTTGATTATCATGAATGCACTTTATTTGCTTTATGCTAAATTGTGTGAGCTTCTATTGATTACTATTGGTGAGTTTTCCTTTTCGTCTTCATTGATACCTAAAGAGCCTTTAGGTACGCTAGACATCATAGCCTCCGGTTTTAACCGGAGGAAAATGAAAACGCCCCAACCATTGCTTGAGTGCTGGTAGGCACAGCCCAATTCGTTTGTTTTATGTGATTATTTTAATTGTCGAACTCTGGTTATAAATTTTTTAAAAAAATCGGATTTATTTGCCCACCAATGTGGTTAATGAAGCCACCTAAAAATTTTACTATCCTATGAAAAAAAATATCATTGTAATTGGCAGTGGGTTTGGCGGATTGGCTACGGCATCAAGATTACTCTCGCAGGGACACGACGTCACCATCTTTGAAAAACGCGATAAACCGGGCGGTAGAGCCTACGTTTATGAGATGGACGGATTTAAATTTGACGGTGGACCTACCGTAATTACCGCCCCGTTTATGTTTGATGATATTTATGAAGCAGCCGGTAAAAAGCGTGAAGATTATATCGAGTTTGTGCCCTGCAATCCTTTTTACAGAATTTTTGATAACGAAGGAAAAAGCTTCGATTATAACAACGATCATGAATTTACGCTAAGCGAGATAGAAAAAAGAAGTCCGGGAGACAAAGATGGTTATGAAAAGTTTTTAGGTACCACCAAGGCTATTTTTGATAAAGGATTTGTAGAACTGGCTGATAAACCCTTTCTCAAATTTATGGACATGATGAAAGTTGCCCCGGATCTCATCAAACTACAGTCGTATAAATCCGTTTATAAATATGTATCGCAGTTTATAAAGGACGATTTCCTAAGAAAATGCTTCTCCTTTCATCCACTTTTGGTCGGTGGAAATCCGTTTGACACCACATCCATCTACGCGATGATTCACTACCTCGAACGCGAGTGGGGAGTGCATTATGCTATGGGCGGAACCGGTGCTATCGTAGAGGGAATGGTGAATCTTATTGAGGAACAGGGCGGTAAAATACACTTGAATGCTGAAGTGGAAGAGATATTGGTGAATAATAAGAAGGCTACCGGAGTTCGTCTCAAGAATGGTGATGTACACACCTGTGATATCGTGGTATCTAATTCGGATGTGGCTTTCACCTACAAAAATATGATTGCCTCCCGGCACAGAAAAAAATATACCGATCGCAAAATAGAGCGAACAAAGTACAGCATGTCTCTTTTTGTGATCTACTTCGGTACCAAGAAGCGATATACAGACACCCATTTAGCACATCACAATATTATCCTGGGTGATAGATACAAAGGTCTGCTATCAGATATTTTCCATAAGAAACATCTGTCTGAAGATTTTTCCCTTTATCTGCACATGCCCACCATTACCGACCCAAGTATGGCGCCGGAAGGGTGCGAAGGATTTTATGTCCTCTCCCCTGTTCCCCACCTCGATAGCGGAACCGATTGGAACGAAATGGCACCTAAATATCGCGACCTGATTATGAATTTCCTTGAGGAGAACTATCTCCCGAATCTTCAGGAAAACATCATTGCCGAGCACTACATTGATCCGCTACACTTCCAAGATACTTTGAATAGCTATAAAGGCTCCGCATTTTCTGTTGAACCGCTTCTTACACAATCCGCATGGTTTAGGCCGCATAACCGAAGCGAAGACGTAGACGACCTCTATTTCGTCGGCGCCGGTACGCATCCGGGTGCAGGATTGCCGGGGGTTTTATCATCAGCCAAAATTGCCGAAAATTTGATTTGTGAGTAGTTAGAATAGGAACAACCTGACAGCGTACGAAGCGAAGCAGAGTTCCTGTCAGCGTTGTTCAGGAACCTTTTATTGTGTTTGTACAAGACCCGCAATGTCTTTATGAGACATTGCGGGTCTATCCGGACTGGGTCTTCCTTTAGACAAGCTTTAGACATCCTTTAGGAAAGGTCGGGCAGAGGTCGGTTTGAATATTCTAATTTCCGAACGTTTTTACAAAGGTGGTTTAACCAGATGTCGGACCGTTAAAGCGGTATAACGGCTCCTACTCCTGCACGTAAATCTTAGAAGGTTAACCCCCAAAATTATAACTCTCAGCTATTCAGGCTTTGTATCTTTCTGTATAATTAGAGCTAAAAAAATTGGAGGATTATGAATAAACAAAAAACTTTGTCAGCGGAGAAAAAAAATCGAAATCAAATCAGAAACAAACCAAACCAAAAAAAACAGCCACTTATCGATAAACCAAAAGTTGATTTAAAGAAAATAGATAAGGAGACCCTAAAAAAATATTTTAACGGCATTATCTAATTAATGAGTAAGAGGTTTTAAGAAATTTATCTTAATCATTCGGTTAACTTTGTAACAAATTTTAGAGGATGTGTAATGTGTATATCATATAGATTAGACAAATTAAGAGGAATTTTTCAGGCAGATAATTCCAATAAGAAATCAAATTTAATCTCACCATATATAATTTACTTTGCACCTCCATTTTTCCAACTTGTTAAGATGCGTCCGATAAATATGCATATTTAAATTATTTTTAATATTACTAAGCGCTTGTTTTATAGTATCTTTCTTTATAAAAATGCGTAAAGATTAGGGGGTGTAAATAGGTTCAGTATATCAATTTTCAAGAATTCTTTTTGTGATTTGTTAAATGTAAACTCTAAACAGTAGGCATGATTCTCCATGGAAAAAGACATTGAATATCAACCCCTAGAAAAAGAATTAACTATTATCCTTGCTGAGGATGATAGTGCAGATCGACTTTTATTTGAAGAAGCACTGCAAGAATTACCTGTAAAAGTGAGATTGGCAACCGTATCGAATGGTGAAGAACTCCTTGCGTGGCTGTCACAGAATAAAAACAAACTCCCTGATGTACTTTTTCTGGACCTGAACATGCCACGGAAAAACGGGTTTGCAGCCCTTGGAGAGATAAAGCGGGATCATAACCTACAAGATCTGCCCGTTTTTATTTTTTCAACGGCAAACGATCAAGAACGTATTAAGCAGGTTTATAAAGACGCTGCCCACTATTACATCCGTAAGCCAATTAAGTTTAGAGAGCTCAAGCAGCTTATATATAAATCTCTAAAATTAGTGGCCGATGACAATATTTCTCTACCTGACAAAGACCATTTTATACTCACCAGTGATTAAAAAACCTCTCTTTTGAATAAAAAAGACTCTAAACACTCTCAGGATGTAATCAAATCCGACAATTCATTTCCAGTTGTAGGTGTGGGTGCATCCGCAGGAGGTTTAGACGCCTTTAAGGCTTTACTAAAAGCTATTCCTGAAGATTCCGGTATGGCTTATGTTCTTATACAACATTTAGACCCAGATCACGAAAGTCTACTCCCCGAAATTTTACAAAAAGTCACTAATATCCCGGTCTTGACAATATCAGACGAGGTGAAGGTAGAGCCCAATCACATTTATGTGATGCCCAGCAATAAGGTGATGATTGCAAATAATGGAGTTTTACACCTTGCCCCACGGAATAATGCAAATAATCACGTAGACCGGCTTCCCATTGATTACTTTTTTAAATCCCTGGCAGAAGTTTATCAAGAGAATGCTATAGGTGTGGTTTTATCCGGCACAGCATCCGACGGAACCATGGGTTTAAAATCCATTAAAGATTATGGCGGCATTACTATTGCTCAAGATGAAGAATCCGCGGCTTACCCCGGTATGCCAAATAGTGCAAAAGACGCCGGGGTGATCAATTTTATACTTTCTCCCGATAAAATTCCGGCCAAATTGCTGGAACTTACCAGTGTTATTCATCCCGATACCAGAAAAAAAGAGAAGGTAACATCAGCGAGTGAAAGTGCATTCAGAGAAGTAATTTCTCTATTACGTGATCAAAAAGGAACTGATTTTACTTATTACAAGCAGACAACAATCCGTCGAAGAATTCTACGCCGGGTAGCCATGAATAAAGATACCAGCGTTGAAAATTATCTAACTTTTTTAAAAGATAACAAAGAAGAACAGGAGCTTCTTTATCAGGATTTTTTAATTCAAGTCAGCTCTTTTTATAGAAACACTGAAAGTTTTAAGGAGTTACAAAATACATTTTTGCCTCTTATTCATAAAAATAAACAAGAGGGTAAAACCATACGGGTATGGGTTGCAGGATGTAGTACAGGGGAAGAAGCGTATACATTGGCAATCTGTTTTCAAGAATTTTTAGAGAAAAACTCATCCACAGGAACCGAAAAACGGGTTCAGGTTTTTGCAACCGATTTGAGTGAACCCGCTGTTTATAAAGCCCGAAAAGGAATTTATTCAGAACTGGATGTCGCCGATGTACCCAAAAAACTTCTTGACAAATATTTCACAAAGATGGATGGAGGGTTTCAGGTTAAAGATCAAATTCGGGACCTCTGTGTATTTGCTCCCCACAATTTTTTGAAAGATCCGCCTTTTAGTAAAATGGATTTAATATCCTGCCGTAACGTACTTATTTATTTGGATCCCTACCTGCAGAAAAAAGCACTAACTGCATTCCACTATGCTTTAAACCCAAATGGTTTTTTGATGCTGGGTAAATCAGAAAACGCAAGCGTAGCATCCGAACTTTTTACCCTTGCTGCAGAACGGGAAACAATCTATTC
>JBGTFX010000184.1:0-4806 GCA_041747055.1 Balneolaceae bacterium | reverse complement strand
CGAAGCGCTCGAAAAATGGCCGGTTTCGTTATTAAGAAATTTACTGCCGCGTCACCTTCAGATTATTTATGAAATTAATCGCCGCTTCCTGCAGGAAGTTCAGGCAAAAATTGGGGATGATCGCGGAAAAATCAGTCGTCTATCCATTGTGGGTGAAGGCGAAGATCCCGTGGTGCATATGGCTTCGCTTGGAATAGTTGGATCACACAAAATCAATGGAGTGGCAGCGCTCCACAGCGATCTGATTAAGAAACATCTGTTTCGCGATTTCAACGAAATTTACCCTGATCGATTTACGAACAAAACCAACGGAATTACACCACGACGCTGGTTGCGTCAGTGTAACCGTGAGTTGGCCGATCATATAACCGATCAAATTGGTGAGGGTTGGGTAACGGATTTGGATCAGCTGAAAAAGCTTGAAAAGTTTGCTGATGACAAAAAGTTTATGAAGAAATTTGCAGATATCAAGCAGAATAACAAGCAGCGAATGGCGGATTATATTGAAGAGACACGCGGAATTAAGGTGAACACAAAATCGATGTTTGATATTCAGATCAAACGGATTCATGAGTACAAGCGTCAGTTTATGCTTACTCTGTATGCGATTACCCAATACAATCGTATTAAGGCAAATCCGCAGGGAGATTTTGTACCCAGAACCATTCTTGTGGCAGGAAAAGCTGCGCCGGGTTACACAATGGCAAAACTCTTCATCAAGCTGATGAATGACGTGGGCAAAAAGATCAACAATGATCCTGATGTAGGCGATAAGCTGAAGTTTATTTTCCTGGAAAATTACAGTGTGACCCTGGCCGAAAAAATGATCCCATCAGCCAATTTATCCGAGCAGATTTCTACTGCAGGATTTGAAGCATCCGGAACCGGAAATATGAAGTTTGCCTTAAATGGTGCGCTGACCATCGGTACACTTGATGGGGCAAATGTGGAGATCAAGGAAGAAGTTGGAGACGAAAACATCTTCATTTTCGGAAACGATGTGGATGATGTGGAACGACTTCGTCTCGAGGGATATAATCCATGGGATTACTACAACAAACATGATGAGCTGAAAACATCCTTGGATCAAATTAAAGATGGCTTTTTTAATGAAGACACGGACCTGTTCAACCCAATTTTTGATTCGCTTCTGCACAAAGGAGATTACTTCTTAGTGTTGGCTGATTATGACGCCTACGTGAAAAAACAGGCCGAAGTTGATGAGCTATATAAGGATGAAAAAGCGTGGAACCGAATGGCACTTCTGAATACTGCCAGGGTTGGAAAATTTTCATCAGACCGTACTATTCGGGATTATGCCGAAGAGATCTGGGATATAAAAGTGAAGAAGTAAGCGGCATCAATCAGGAGATTGCGGATCGTAGTCCGCAATGACTTTAAGGAAATGAAAAAGTTTAGCAGTCATCCCGTGCTCCGAAGTTTAACAGTCATGCCGGACTCCGATCCGGTATCTCCCGGCGTGATTGTGGAACTAAAATAGCACAAGATTTCCTTCTGCCCATTATATAGAATGTTAAGTTTAACATCATTTCCCGTTTTGATCTGACCTTATCTTTAGATAGACTTATCAAAATTAATTAACCCTATTTATGGAATTACAAGAGTTTTTGAGTGTGCTGCAGGATTTTTTAAGTCTGGAAATATTTCGGCTTCAGGATACTCCTGTTACCATCTCTTCACTGGTAGTATTTGTACTGTTCATAACTTTTTTCCTTTTTTTAGGAGCGGTAACACGAAGATTTTTACAAGGTAAGTTCCTTGCCCGCTTTAATTTAGAAGCCGGACTGGTTTATACATTATCACGCATTTCACAGTACATCATCGTACTTGTCGGCCTGCTTATCTCATTTCAATTTGTTGGAATTGACCTGACCGGATTTGCTGTCGTATTTGGGTTATTGTCTGTAGGTATAGGTTTTGGCCTCCAGAACGTAACCGCCAATTTCATTTCCGGTTTGATTGTAATGTTCGAGCGACCCATTACCGTTGGTGATCGTGTAGAAGTTGCCGGAATTGAGGGAGATGTAATTGAAATAAATATCCGCTCCACGAAAGTCCGTACTCTTAACAATATCTCTATTATAGTGCCTAATACAGAGTTTGTATCGAATAACGTGATTAACTATTCGCACGGCGATCCTACATTTCGGCTCGATATTGAAGTGGGCGTTTCTTACTCCTCAGATCTTGATTTAGTTTTAAAGGCACTGAATGAAGTTGCAGAAGACCACCCGAAAATATTAAAAACTCCCGCGCATCAGGTTCATCTTCATAATTTCGGAGATTCCTCCTGGGATATGCAACTTCGTGTTTGGGTACCAAATGTAAAGGAGAGATATAGTTTACGGAATGAGTTTAATCAAGCTATCGTTCGGAAGTTTAAAGAGTACGACATCGAAATTCCTTTCCCGCAACGCGATCTGCATGTCCGCTCAAGTGTTGATGTTCCTTTCAAACAGGTTCAGGCAAAGAATTAATGGCAGGGTAGCCGTGCTCTAAAATAGCGTAAGTATTCACTTGTGCTCCACTTTTAGTAGTAAATCCGGTCATTCGCAATAGTCATACGAGATTAGGAGATTGCGGATCGGAGTCCGCAATGAGTTGAAAAGTTTTTAAACCGCCACGCTTGAAGGAGACCAATGAAAACCGTCAGACCGATTAAGTTACTATTATTTAAGGAATTTAATCAGTAGCGGTCAGACGGATTAGCTTCGAGTCGCCACGCTTCAGGGTGCAAGCACTCCTGAAGGAGGCTTAGTTAAAAAATGGTTTCCAGCTCTTTACAAATATCTTCACAGAGTTGACGGAGTTCCGGGGTTATGGCATCTTTGATATGTGAATCGATATCCAGCTCGCCAACGAATTCTCCGTCTTTCATGATCGGCACTACAATTTCTGATTTTACATCGGCACTGCAAGCAAGGTAATTATCTGATTGGCTCACATCCTGAACCACAAATGTATTCAAGGTTTCCGCCGCCTGACCACATATCCCGGTTCCATAGGGAATTCGTGTGTGATCGGTAGATTCACCCACAAAGGGTCCTAAATCAAGCATTCTCTCCTCTGTTGTAGAGGCGAGATAAAATCCGGTCCAATCAAATACATCTACTTCTCGATCAAGTAGTTCGCAGATTTCCTGCAACTTTTCATCTCGGGAAATATCTTTTTTAATAATGGAGCGAACGTCAAGTAAAATTGTGGAAAAACTCATACTTAGGTTTAAAAATTTTCGGGGTTTTACAGCACAAAAATATACAAATTTTAAGAATTTGATATTCATCATTTATTAAGGGCAAAAACCTCTCTATCTTTGACCCATGATTGAATTGATATCTGACGTTACACAAGAAAGTGGCACGTATTTTTTAAGCTCTGCTGCTCTGCTCTTTGCAAGTTTTACCTCTCTTTTCTCTGTGGTAAATCCTTTAGCTGCAATGCCTGTTTTTCTATCCCTTACAAACAGGTTTGAGGAACAAGAGCGCGCAAGAACCGCTAAATGGGCTTCAATATATATGTTTGGGGTCCTCATTTTGTTCTTGCTTATCGGTACGTTTGTACTCAGCTTTTTTGGAATAAGTTTACCCGGAATCAGAATTGCAGGTGGATTAATTATAATGCGCGCAGGCTATGCTATGTTGAATCCTCAAGATCCCGGAAAAAAACTAACAGATGAAGATGAGGCAGCCGCCATGGAAAAAGAAGATATTTCATTCAGTCCATTGGCGCTTCCATTGCTTTCAGGTCCCGGAAGTATAGCTGTAGTCATTGGTTTTGCTTCACAGGCCACAAGTTTCAGTGACTATGTAGTAAATGCCATTTCAATATTTTTAGTTGTAGTTATTTCCTACATACTCCTCCGATTAGCTCCAATTTCTGCAAAATACATAGGTCAAACAGGGCTAAATGTTATGACTCGCTTAATGGGCTTTATTGTGTTGGCAATCAGTGTCCAATTTATTCTGAGCGGAATTTCTCAATATTTTAGAATAGCAATTTAATGAGTCAACGACAGCAGGTACAAAAGCTCTTCCAATTCGATCTCTGGTGCACACGTAAATTAACCGACTTCATTAACGAAGCAGGTCCATTTAAAGAGCGTCCCGCATGTATTGCTTTTCTATCGCACATTATTAATGCACAGCATATCTGGTTTGGACGAATTATTGAAACAAAAATTGGTACTGTTGAAACATGGACTGAACTTGAAATAGAGGACATCAAAAATGAGGCGAAACAGGCTCACCTAATGTGGATGGACTTAATAGCGGATCACGAAATGGATTTGGATACAGTGATTTACTATCAGAACACAAAACAGGTGAACTACAAAAGCCCGTTTATTGATATTTGTAATCACCTGATTATACATGGCCAGCACCACAGAGCGCAAATATCACTATTGTTGCGACGCTCAGGAATAGCTCCGCCGCCTATTGATTATATTCACTATACAAGAAAAATATTCAATTAATGGCTTTCAACTTGTTTTAAAGTAACGGATTCAATTTCTTAACAGTTCTCTCTAAACAAAAGCTCTGAAGTTCTGGAACTACTCGAACAAATTCTGATCAACTTTGCCAATTACGCCTGGGGCACTCCTTTATTGGTACTTCTCGTGGGTGGCGGTATATTTTTTCTTCTCTACTGTCGATTTATCCCTTACCGGCATTTTGGTCACGGTATAGAAATCCTTACAGGGAAGTTCGATGATCCGGATGCTCCCGGCGATATTGATCATTTTCAGGCCTTGTCTAGTGCACTCGCTGCTACAGTCGGTATGGG
>JBGTFX010000183.1:0-13239 GCA_041747055.1 Balneolaceae bacterium | reverse complement strand
TTAACCACGAAACCGCCAGATCAACTCATGCTTTTCCAGTAGAAGGGGTTCTAAAATCCCAACCTCGATAAAACTGGCTTTAATTATACAAGAAGATTCTTAATTTGATTGTGTTCATTTTTAACCGGACACCAATGATTGTTTTTATTTAAGTATTTATATAAATGAAACAGAACTGAATTCACAGAGCTATGACAAAATCAATCTCGAGAAAAAACTTTATCAAAACCGCCGGAACGGTACTTGCCATTGGTTCTTTCGGCTTTCCATCCATTATTCTACCCCGCCGAAAAAAGAAGTTGGGAGTCGCGCTTGTCGGATTGGGAAGGTACTCTACCGGCCAGCTTGCACCCGGCTTGCAACAGACAGACCACTGCGAACTGCGTGGAATTGTAACAGGAACACCATCAAAAATACCGGAGTGGCAGGAGCGCTACGGCATTGCCGATAAGAATGTTTACAACTACGAAACCATGCACGAAGTGGCCAATAACGATGATATTGATATCATTTATGTTGTAACCCCACCGGGATTGCACGCCGAACATTCCATCATTGGGGCAAATGCGGGAAAACATGTCTGGTGCGAAAAACCGATGGCGATGGATGTGGAGGAGTGTCAGTCTATTATTGATGCAGCCAATAAAAATGGTGTTCAGCTGACAATCGGCTACCGGATGCAGCATGAGCCGAATACGCAAACCATCATTCGCTATGGGCAGGAACAGACGTACGGGGAAATTACCGGGGTTGAAACCGGTGCAGGCTATAGTGGAGCTCACCCCGATCCTAATGACTGGAGACGAATTGCGCACCTTGGCGGCGGTGCCCTGTATGATATGGGAGTGTACCCTATCAACGCGGCAAGATTTGCCACGGGAATGGAACCGATTGCGGTAAAAGGACGGCAGTGGTCAGACAGAAATGAAATGTACAGCGAAGTGGATGAGCACACCGATTTTGAAATGGAATTCCCCAATGGAGTGATGGTTAAAGGAGAAACCAGCTTCGGGAATTCCACCAACTATATAAATGTGGAATGTACGGATGGATGGTACAAGCTGAGTCCGATGCAGTCGTACAGAGGTGTACGTGGAGAGACAAGCGATGGCACTCAGCTGCCGCCCGACCCTAATCACCAGCAGGCGCGTCAGATGAATAATGATGCCTTGGCCATAAAGGAAAATCGAGATCCCATTGCCCCGGGCGAGGATGGACTGGCCGATATTCGAATAGTCAATGCAATTATGGAATCTTCGCGAAAAGGTGGGGAGTGGATTCGGTTATAGTTACTCTCACCTATCAACTCTCGGACGGGGACGTCCGAGGTACGTAACCCGGAGCTCCCGCTCCGGCATCACTTCGTCGGCCATCACAACCACACAAGGATTCAATTCTGCAACAGTATCAACAAGTTTTGTGTTCGCCCTGTCTTATTATTTTTGCGTTCAGCATTTATATTTTCTTGCTTTTACGAATAGACCAGGAAGAAAATAAAAGTAAAATTAAACCTATATTCTGTAATATCTTTGACGGACCAATTTCTTTCAGCATGAAATCACCAAAAATACCACACATCTCCGTGAATCCGGTTAAATAAAGCCAAATAATAAAAAATGTAGAAATGGTAAAAGTTAACCCACTCAAAAATAATCCAAAGGTTGGTTTCTTAATAAGCAACAGAATTAACGTAAATTCTAAACTGATAATTATTGAAAATAAAACCTCAGGAATTAAACTCGGTAGGTTTATAGAATTTGTAATTGTAAAGAATATATCAGGGCTATTTATTTTTCCTATAACTGCCAGAATCAAGATCAATATAATTAAGAACCTAGGTCCATTAATCCAAAATTGATTATAACTCAAATTCTTCATGATCTCGCCTCATTGAATTATTACTACTCCATATTTTTAAAGTTTGTTCTTCCCTTGTAATTCCGGCTATAAAATTATTTGAAATTGCAAATCCATAGAGCGATTCAGGAAGCTGATAACTAAATTTATAATCGCCTGTTTCTACGTCGTAAATATCAACGATATTGACTATTTCAGTCTGTTTATTAAAAAATGAAGTAAGAATATGTATCTGCTGATCAAGAATTTGTGCATCTATTGATCTTGGGGTATATGAATAGTCAGATACTTCATTAAATTGGATATCCTGATCATCCAAATAGCGTTTGGGCGGATCTATATTAAGATCATTTAAATCCAAATTATTTATATTTTTTCTAAAGTAAATTATCTCACCCATTCGATTATATTTTACAAAATCATTTGTGTGCATATTTATTCTTAAAAATTTGCTGCTATCAGCTTTTATGACTAATGGTTGCATAACAGAAGCCCATAAAGAACCTTCTTCATTTAATAACGGAGAGGTTAAATTAGAAGTAGAGTCATTTAATGAATTAATATAAAGCTGACTATTGAACCTGCTCCTTAGTACATAATTATCACTATCCAATGATACAACACCGGATGACATTGTTCTCGGGTGATGTATATGCCAGGTTCCATCCTGTTCGAAAATAGTAACCGCTCCATTCCTTTCATCAGCAATCCATACTTGCCCTTTTTTATTCACATGCAAGCTTCTAACTGATAAAAACTCGCCCGGCCCTCTCCCCTCCCCTTTTCCAAATTTTTGGGCAATATTTCCAGTTTCATCAATTTTTTTAATAGTGAAATCACCCATGTCTGCCACATAAAAAAATCCATCATTAATTGATGTTAAAAAAGCGGGAGAAACTAAAGACGTCGAATCACTGTGCTCCAGTAAAAGATCAATGTCCAACCAGCTTCTATCAGAGACATTTTGAACATCGGGTTGAACTGAATAAGCCTTATATAAATCTGTTATTGATTTATTTTTAAAAAATATCCAAGTGAATATTGATACAGCTACTAAGACAAAGGCAATAATAAAAACAATTGAAAGTTTATTTTTCATTGTGATCAGATTAACTAAGATTGGAAGTATTTATCTGCCAATCTTAGTTACATTAATCCTTTCATGCAATTAAACCCCACAGTCTGTTGTCCAATGTGTACACGGAGCGTGACATGAAGAATCTTGTACGTTTTGGGCAAATGCAGTCTCAATAGGAGGTGTAATTTGAATAACGCAGGCATTGGTAAGTACCGGGTGATAAGAGTTGCTCCCACGTAAACCGCGACGCTGACAGATCAATTAATCAATCTATTGTAAATCTCTTATACAGTCCCTGACCCCGAGATACAAAAACAACCCATGCATAATCCCCTGGTTCGGTTATGTTCAGAGAAAAGTATGCGGTGTCTGCCACTCTCTCGACTCCGAAACCTCCAAGAAATTCACCGGGTGAGGGGGATCTCAATCCGCCAACTATGTACCAATCCATCCATTCATTTACTTCATCCAGATCTGTTTCTTCATCTAAGCGAACCAGGTGCAGATTGTTGTGATAGGATCGTCCATTCGAATTCTTCCTTAATTCAACCTCAAAGTCATGTTTTCCTGTTACCGGCTCCCAATCTACTTCAATTTCGTTTTCGTGCAGGGTTATTCTTGATTCCGGGTTTGGAACCTGACTGTCTGCAGCACCTTCCTTAACCGTGAACTCCCAGTGCATTCCCCGCATAATATGGATAATTCCTTCCTCCGTTTTCAGCCAACAGACCAACAGGTACTCTCCCGGTTCCAGGTAAACCGTTCTTTCTGCAGTTCTTCCGGGGGATGCCAGACCACGTTCAGTTACATAACGGAGACCGCCGGACCAGTCGGGCAGCATCTCATTCACCCTGTCGCTGATTCCGGAGCGCTCTACAAGACCTTCCTGGTATTCAAGCAGTAAGGTTTCCCAAGCGATCATATAATCCGTGAGATAATCTTCGTGAGTAACTCCTTCGGGAAGCTGCACCATACTTATCTCATGCATTTCATTGGCCATCTGATTACTTAAAATAAATGTAGCCCACCCGGACGGAAGTTCATTGGGCGCATCAACATCAAAAGCGTGATCCATAGCCTCTACATGAACGACTGTTTCCTGAGACTGCCCGGCTGCGCTACCGGCTCCAAATAGGCCAATACAAAGGCTCATTATGATGATTGTTATGGCGTATATTAAATCCCTGCCTAAATGTGACATTCTGTTTCCTTTCATTGGTTGTGAGTATTGTTTTTGTATTCATTTAATAACCGTTGACCTTTAACAACATCGAAGTCTGCGAATATGGTTACGTAACGCAGACGTCCTCGTCCGGCAACCCCGCACATCGATTCACTCCCTAACTCAGAACTTTCGAAGCAGGAACTTCGAACTACGTAACCCGGACGTCCCCGTCCGGTAGCCCCGCAGATCAATCAATCCCCTTTGAAAATCACGGATGATCAGCTAAAACAAGTTGTCTTAATAGTAAGTGAAGGAATTCGATTGGTTAATATTACTATTTTTAAAAGATGGATCGAACGGGGACGTTCGATATACGTTTCCACGACTCTGTCAGGAACCTCTCTTCGTTCGGCACGCTGACAGGTCGTTATCACCAATTCACAGCTTTCGAAGCAGTTCCGAAGGCTTTCGGAAGACTTACTTCACCTCCAAAATCCCCATCATTCCCTGGTCTTCGTGATCGAGAATGTGGCAGTGAAACATCCACAGACCGGGGTAATTGTCATACCGCACAATGAAGCGGGCGGATTCGAATCCGGGTACGTTCACCGTGTCTTTCCATTTTCGTTGTGAAACAGGCTCGCCATTTCGATCAATTACCTGGAATTGAAACCCATGAAGATGAAATGGGTGATCCATCCCCACCAAGTTCCGGATATCCCAGATTTCTGTAGCTCCAAGCTCCGCGGTTTCATCCACCCGGCTCATGTCCATGGTTTTGCTGTTGATTTTGCCGTTGGACATCCGCATCACCCTGGTTTCTGTGGCATCGTCAATATTCAGTTCAGGAATTTTTCGCAGGGTTTCAGGTACTTCAAATGGTTCCTTTACAGGGGATTCATCCGTGTAACGGAGAGTCAGTAGATCGTTTGTTTCGTCCCAGTTTGATGGGCGCCACATCGGCATGTAGCGGTCATACGGCAGATCCTGAAGGATAACTTTGCTACCCGGTTCGCCGGTTCCGTGAACAAGCAGTTCAGCCCGCTCACCGTTTGAAAGGATAATTTCATCCACCTCTTTTGGGTGTTCAAACAGTCCGCCGTCACTGCCAATATGGGTGAATGTATGCCCGAGTGCAAGTCGGTACATCCGGGCACCGGATGCATTTACAATCCGCCATCGCTGCACTTCCCCGCTTCGGATGGAGAGCTCCGGCATGATTTCATCATTTACGAAAAGCACGTCTCCGTCTCGGCCGTTCATATCATCCACGCGTTCCTGGCGCGAATTGGGCTCCGCAAACTCAATTTCTCCATCCTCATCAAACCTATTATCAGATAAAATTAGCAGCTTTTCGGTCAGGGTATCAGGAAGCGGATCATTTGGATCACGAATAATAATGCCACCATACAAACCCATTCCCACCTGCCAGGCTGTGCGATGGTGAGGATGCGGATGGTACCAATAGGTTCCTGCTGTTCCTTCATGGATTCTGAAAGTATAGGTGAAGGTTTCGCCCGGCTCTACCGGATGAAACGGGCTGCCGTCCATCACAAAAGGCAGGTGCAGGCCATGCCAGTGTACCGTGGTTTTTTCGGGCAAATCGTTTTTGAAGCGTATAATCACACTGTCACCTTCGGATGCTTCAAGAAGCGGCCCCGGAACCTGCCCGTTATAGGCATAAACATCGGTTTCAACGCCCGGCTTCAGTGAAATCCTCTCTTTGGAAGCTGTCAGTTCAACCTCCACGATTCCCGGTTCGGAAGAGAGATTTTCCAGAACCGGTTGGCCGGCAACTGTTTTGTTTTCCAACACATGGCTTGATTGAATATTATTAACTGAAACTGCAGCCATAGCAAACAGAAGTCCCGATACGATGAGGGGCAAGATATAAGCAGAGATTGCATTCATAGAGTAATTTTGAAATCATTGCCCGGATTTGTACTTCAACGTTTTTGCCGGACAATTTATAGGTTTATATTTCTTTATTCGATTGTTATATCCTTCATCACTCCTAAATGGCCGGTGTATTCAGACAAAAACAGGTAGCGTCCGGGCTGCAATTCTGCGGTGAAATAACCCGTCTCGCCTTGCGGGATGATATGCATTCCGCCTATAAATTGAACCGGAGGAGGTGTCTGTAAACCATCAATTTCCATAAAATTCATATACCGTTGAATTTCCTGTGCATCTGTATCGGAATTAACACGGGCCACATGAACATTGTGGCCAAATCCTTGTTCAGGGTGCTCGCTAACATGAACGGAAAAGGTATGTTTTCCCGGCTTAAGATCTCCCTCTATATTCATATCAAAATTAGAAAGTGTAATGGCTATGTCTGCATCCGGCTGTGATGTTTCCGAAGGAGACTCGGTTACTGTTATTTCTCTCATCATTCCTTCCACATTATGCATTTCTCCATCCCCGGTTTTCATGTAGCATTCTAAAATATGCACGCCGGGATCCAAATTGAGTGTGATTTGTGTGGTAGCTCCTGCAGGAATAATACCGGTCCCGCCAATAAACTCCACGGTCCAGAACCACTCCGGTAAATCAGCCCCCAGTTTACCCATGGCATCTTCTTGCGAAATACCATCATCTCTGAGGGCATACCATACGTTATTAAAAGGAGTTAAGACTCCTGAGGCATAATCACTAAATGTTTTGCCTTCAGGCGGTTTTGCTATAAACAGGAAATGATCTTCATTGCCTTCATTTGTAAACTCAATGGTAGTCCAGCCCGAGGGTATTTCATTAGGTGCCTGGAAAGCGTAATCCTCAGCGAGGATGGTGATGGAGTGATCCATATGCCCACCATCGGAAGAGTGCATTTGTGCATATAATTGCTGGTTTACTACACCGATTACGATAACTGTAAATAAGGTTATAGTTAGTAATTTTTTCATCTCATTAAATGGTTATTTATGGTTTATTGTTCTATTCAATTTGATTAACCTGCTTCAAATTGGTGTAAAGTTTTTTTTACCGGTTCAAAACTCATATGTAAATCCTTTACAGCTAACCTGTTACTGTATCCCAAACGTGGCTTTCCAACGGGTTTCTGGTGATTCAGCATTCGCGATATATCAGAAACTTTCCAGCTTTCGCTGTTTAGAAAATAATTCTTCCCGTGAATTCCCTTGACGTTCGCCGCTTTAAATACAGCTTTAGCAATAGCTTTAACATCAACCAGTGCAAATTCTACATTCTCTTCAAATAGTTTTTCCATGAAAGGATTTAGTGTGATTTTATTTTTGAAGTGACTCTGTATTTGTACAGAAGTAAAATCGGCACTGCCGGGTAATGATTTTCCTACGGCAAATGTTGGAAACAGACTTACAATTTCAAAGCTGTACGTCGGTTTAGCACTAATAAACTCACGAACGATTTGGTCAGCATAGAACATAGCCTGAGCATAAGGATGATTATCTTCATGCATATATGGCGAGTCCTTTTCCGTGTAAACATGATCCGGGTTTTTATTCGCTGCAGGGAATGGAAAAGATGTATTATAGGCGGCTGTTGATAAAATCATAATTACTTTTTTCACAGTTGAATTGTTTTTTATGGCATTCAGAAAGTTTTCAGTTCCATTTACAATGGGTTCAAAAATCTCTGTTTGCGGATCTTCAAATTCATACTGAAACGGACAGCCGCAATGAATCAGAATGTCACTCCAGGTTACAAATTGTTCAATTGATTCAGTATCCAGTATATCAAGCTCTCTGATCTCAAGATTGGATGCATTCGGCAGGTTTTTCAGGTGTCTAAAACTCTCTTTTATTGAAAGATTACTCACTGACACTTTAACAGCATAATTTTCTTCCAAAAATTTCTTTGTGATAAAACTGCCCGTATAACCCGCTCCGCCAATAATGCCTGCTTTTTCCATCATCTTTTCCGAAAACACAGTTATTTTAAATAATATAGATTCTATGCTAACATACAAATGCTCTCTTTGTCACCTCCGTTTTGTGTCTTAGATAAGAATCTAAGATCAAAGGAATTCGTTGGGGCTATTTTTAAAAGCCCAAATAATGGCTGATAATTATCATCATTTTAATTCAATTCTAGTTTTCATCATATCTGGCTTTGATCTCCGTTACAATAATATGCCGACCAACTTTTTACCGGCTTCCAGACTGAACCGGAAATGATTCCCCAGAAACAGCCGAGCTGATAGATTATCCCACAGGGTTTCTGAAAAAAAAGAGCCAAAAAAAGTGTTTTTTTGGCTCTGAAATAGTTAATCAGTTAATAGTTTCCTGTACTATCAAATGAAAAGTTTCCATTAAATTGTTATGGAATCAATCATTATTCGACATTAAATGTTGCCCACAGCATAGGGACGAAATCAGCTATCCGGCGTTGCACCATATTACCGGGAGTCCATGGTCCCTTGTCGAGAATCACGAAGGTAACCGGACCGTCGGACTGAATGACGTCGCAATCATTTGGATTGTTGAGACCTGGCTCGAAGCCAAATGAGAGCCGGGGACCGACGTCCGGATCATCAACAATCTGAATGTCGGCAACACAGTGGTTGCCGGCAGCTCTGACGTTACCCCGGGCGTTTACCAGGCCACCGGCAGCATATCCACCAATACCCGGGTTCGGGTAAAACGCAAAGTCGCCATGCGGGCTTTCTCCGTTGAGCAGCCAAATGCTGTAAGCATGCCCCGGAGTCAACCCGGAGGCTTCGAACCGCCAGCTCAGTGCCCCTTTGGAAGTACGGTTCAGCGTCACTCTTCCCTCGGCCACCTCGCCGTCAGGTCCCACTATGGGCTCGTCGGTCTCTAAGAGGAAATCCGCGTCCTCATTGAAAATAAGAGGCACAGTTTTTTTTGCAACAGCATTATTGGCAGCCATGTGCTCAGATTTAGCCATCTTGAGTTCATCAATGGAGGAATCTGTATTGGTGATGTTGCTGTCACACCCGGTAACCATGATCGCGAAGGTTAAAGGAATGATGAATATAGTTGCTAACGCCGTTCGAAGCGGGCTTGGAATTACCTTAAAGTTAGATTTAAAATTATTCATAATTAAGTTCACTTGATTTAAAGATTAGAATTCGAGTCTAACTTAGTAATGCTCTCTTAGCTGATTCTGTTTTAACTCTTAGATAGGATCTAAGATTATAAATTGATTGATGTAAATATAATATTTACTATCAAGCAGGATCTGTTTTGGGGGGTTATCTGATTGAGTATAAACTTTTCTGTCGCAAAGGTTATTAATCCCTGACTCTATCTCGATTCATCCGCTTCGTCTAATATATTTGCATCTAAGAATTTTTTTTAGTTCTCTCATACTATATGGCTGAATTAAATATACTCGGAACAATAGAATTGAGAGATAATCAGGGGAATCTTGAGCATTCCTTTCTCGCGGGACCGAAACGGCTTGCACTTCTTTCCTATCTAGTACTAAACAGGCCACGTGGTTTTCAGCGAAGAGACAGGATTTTACCGCTTTTATGGCCGGAAAAAGGACAAAAAAGTGCCCGGAACTCCCTGAGCAATCTTTTATATCACATTCGAAATACTCTTGGGAGAGATATTGTCATTACAAGAGGAACGGAAGAATTAGGAATTGACACATCAAAACTTACATGTGATGCGCTTGAGTTTGAAAAGCTGATTAAAGATGGAAACATGCCGGCAGCTGTTGAAGTGTATCGAAGTGATCTTCTTGAGGGGCTGTATGTAGCGGATTCTTCTTCTGAAATGGATCAGTGGATAGAGCGGGAACGAGAACGATTTCGCAGTATTTATGGCAAGGCGCTTGAAACTCTTGCGGAAAAAGCAGAAGAAAGAGACAAACTGGATGATGCTGCAAAATGGTGGGCACTAAGAAGTCAGGCAGCTCCTTTTGAAACCAGTGTGGTTAAACGACTGACTGAAATTCTGACTGCTTCCGGCAACAGGGCTGAAGCTCTGCGAATAGCCGGACAACATGCATCTTTTCTAAACAGGGAACTCGAGATCGACTCCCGGGAGATAATGGTTGAACTAACAAGAAATCTTGATAAAATTTCGACAACCATTATTGATGGCAAAGCTGATTCTGATAATGAAATAGATCATCTTGATTTTAAATCAATAGCCATTTTACCGTTTGAAGAGCTGGGTAAAAATGAGGAAACATCGAATTTTGCCGGCGGGCTCCATAATGATCTTTTAACGAGGCTTTCGTCTGTTTCTTCATTGAATGTGATTTCAAGAACTTCAGTATTACAATACAGGAATACAAATAAACCAATTTCGCAAATTGCCGGTGAACTTGGCGCGGGTACCATTGTTGAAGGCAGTATTCAGTTCAGAGTAGGCAGGGTGAGATTAAACATACAGCTGATAAATGTTAAAAGTGATAAGCATATTTGGGCAGAAACCTTTGACCGTGAATTAACAGCAGACCATTTTTTTGAGATTCAAAGCGAACTGACTTTAAAGATTACAGAAAGTTTAAAGGCAAGGCTGACCCCGCGTGAAAGAAAAAGAGTTTCAGACTGGGCGCCTACTGATGATCTTGAAGCCCATCGTCTTTATACATACGGCCGCAGACATCTGGATCAGCGAACTGAAAAAGGAATGAAACGGGCAGCAGAGTATTTCCAGAGTGCTGTTGAGCAAGATCCTGAACATGCCTTGGCGTGGGTCGGCCTTGCAGATGCCCTTGCATTGCAATATGACTATGGACATGAAGAGGCAGAAACTACACTTCCGAAAGCGGAAGAGGCGATTAACAGGGCGCTTAAACTGGATCCAAATCTGGCGGAAGCATATGCATCTTTAGGATTGCTGTATTCAAATCGCCACAAAGGTTCAGCTGCAATTCGTGAGTTAAACCGTGCCGTGGAGCTACAGCCAAGTTATGCCGAAGCACACAACTGGCTCAGCTGGAATTATCAGCTATTGGGTCAGCCAGTAAAAGCTCTTGAAAGTGCAAAAAAAGCAGTAAACCTGAATCCGTTGTCGCCGGAGGCTCTCAGCAATCTTTCAATATCATACCTTTACAATGGATATCTCGAAAGAGCCCTGTCTGAATCTTTACGCGGAATTGAAATTCAACCGGATTGGGATGGACAGGCGATTCATCATGGATTGGCATTGTTCAATTTAGAAAGATATTCAGAAGCAAAAGAGGTGCTTAAAAATCAAAAAGTTCCCTGGGCCGGGAATGGCCCGCTTGCCACTCTGGCACTTTGCCATATAATGCTTGGAGAAACTACTGAGGCAAAAAAAATAAAAAAGAAGCTTAAAGATAAAAATGATCTTTTTGCTACGGGCCTGATTGAAGCATCTCTGGGAAATAAAGAAAAAGCGTTTGAACTTTTTGAACAGATAGATTACTGGGATGATTGGGAAACACTATCCATTCATCACCTGTATACAGATATTTTGGATCCTCTAAAAAAAGATCCGCGTTTCAAAACTGTTCTGGAAAATGTGCATCGCAGCAGGGGATTGGAACAGAAAACCGGCATAAAAAAAACGAAACTTGATAAAAAAACAATTGCCGTTTTGCCTTTCTCTGATTTAATGAACAAAAAGGAGCTTACCCCTTTTGCAGCAGGCCTTCATAACGATCTGCTTACTAAATTATCGCGGATAAAAGGCCTGACGGTCATTGCGGGTGATTCGGTTCGGAGTTTCAAAATTTCAGAAATCTCTGTAAAAGAGTTTGCACACAGATTGGGGGCAGGAACCATAATAAAAGGAGGTGTGCATCAAGTTGCAGGCCGCATTCGGCTTACCATCCAGCTTATTGAAACCAATTCAGAGCAAATAATATGGGCAGATACCTACGACCGGGAGCTTTCCACTGAAAACCTGTTTAATATTCAGAGTGAACTTGCAGGGAAAATAACCGAAAGCCTGCGTGACGAATTAACACCCATTGAAAAAAAGCGAATTGATGAAAAACCAACTGAAAATCTTGAAGCTTATTTATTTTACACACAGGCGAAATCTCATCTGAGTCAGCGAACAGAACAAAGTCTTTTCAATTCACTAAGGCTTTTTCAAAAAGCGGTTAAAAAGGATCCCGGGTATTCAAATGCCTGGGCAGGTTTAGCTGAATCAATACTGCTGATTAAATGGTACAATTATTCAACTAATGAAGATCTGCCTGATCCAATGGAAGCAATTCAATCAGCATTATCCTTGAACCCGGATTTGGGTGAAGCATATGCCTCACTTGGAATATTTCATTCATGTCATCAAAATGGTTCCGAAGCGATCAGGGCCCTGGAGAAGTGTATAGAACTTCAGCCCGGTTATTCAGAAGCTTATAATTGGATTGGATGGCAAAAAATGATTTTAGGAAATGCAAAGGGTGGGATTGAACCTGCTGAGAGAGCAGTCAGGCTGGATCCTATTTCACCCTATATGCGGGTATATCTGGGTATCATTTACCTTGCAAATGGACTATATGAAAAAGCACTTGAAGAGGCGGTCAGTGCAAGAAAAATCCGGCCTGAGTTTGGATTGTCCCAATTTGTGGAAGGGCTGAGTCACTATCACCTGGGAAATTATTCAGAGGCGGAATTCACTCTTAAACAGGCCCTGGAGCTGGTGAGACCTAATGGCTCGCCTGCAACTACAGAAGTACTGGCCGTTATTGCGGTAACAAAAAGTGCTAAAAAAAAGGATCAGGAGGTAATTAAATTATTAGAGCAAATAAAGTACGGAGAAGACTATTTCTCAACCGGTCTTGTACTGACTGCTCTTGGTGATTATGATGAAGCTTTCAACTATTTCGAAAAAGTGCAAAAATGGGGGGCGTTTTCTACTCCCATGTTACGATATTTTTTCCCTGAGCTTTTGAGGTCGGTCCGAAATGATTCAAGGTATAATTCGCTAATTCTAAGGGTTGAGAAGAGTTGGTAACCCGGAGCTCCCGCTCCGCCGGTGCTATATTTCGATACAAATCCATTTTCAACATACTCCTGAATCTAGTTCAATGTAGTAAAGAATTCCTGCCACTTGTTAACTCTCGGACGAGGACGTCCGAGGTACGTAACCCGGAGCTTTCCGCTCCGACGGTGCTATCTTTCAGTACATATCCATTTTCAACATACTCCTTAAGCTTTTTCGATGTGGTAAAGAATTTCCTGTCACTTGTTAACTCTCGGACG
>JBGTFX010000182.1:0-5869 GCA_041747055.1 Balneolaceae bacterium | reverse complement strand
TATAGAGAATTATATTAATCCTGTGGCATTCCGTATAGGATGAAATAGGTGAGATAAATAATTCTATATATTGGATTCAGAAAATGATGAAAGCCTTTTCCCAACTCTCAAATAGTAATAAAATGCTTTTCCCTGAGTTTCTCGCAGAGTTTCGCGGATTAAATCTTAATCTACTCTCCTCTGCGAGACTCAGCGTTTCATCGGCGAAAATCAGCGAGATCAACTTTTTTGGATAAAGTGAAAATTGAGAAAACCTGATTTTGCATTTTATCTGCTTGTAAATGTTTAGTTAAGTATCTATTATTAAATATAGTACAAGAGAGGGGTTGAAGTGACATCATAAATAAAAACAAATAATTAAGAGAGAGAAAAAAATGAAAAAGTCTATTTTATCAATATTTTTAATATGTATGTTTACATCTGTTGGATTTGCCCAAACAGGTAATGTAGAAGATGAGATCATCAAAAAAGAGAGAGCTATGTATGAAGCCATTCAAGCCGGAGATATGAGTGTTTTTGAAGATAATTTGCTTGGTGATTTTATAGCTATCTACAGTGATGGAATAAGCAATAAGGAAGAAGAAATCGCAAATCTTGAGAATGTTACCATGCATTCATTTGAGCTGTCTAATATTAACGTGATGTCACCCACTGATAATGTTGCGATTATTGCATACGAAGTGAACTCTTCCGGAGAGTATATGGGAAATCCATTTTCAGGAGTTTCTTATTCGTCTACAGTTTGGGCAATGAATGATGGTAAGTGGAAAGCTGTCATGCATACCGAAACCCGTTATGAGCCTGCTGAAGCAACTGCAGAAACGATGGATGACAATGAATGGGATGAGGAAGAAAACGATAATGATGAGGAAATGGAAGATAGAGAAAACGACGAGAATGATGAGGAAGTTGATAATCGTTAAAAGTGTAGTATTCTGAGATTTTTCTGGTCACAAACTTAGCCGAAGGAGAGTTTCTTCTTCGGTTTTTTTTTGATTACCAATTTTTAGGTCCTCTTCTCGTTTTTAAATCGAGGTATCCAATCATGAGAAAAAAATATCGATGAGAAAACAGTGGTGGAAGGAAGCGGTTATTTACGAAATTTATCCAAGGAGCTTTAAAGACAGTAATGGTGATGGAATTGGAGATTTAAGGGGGATTATAGAAAAACTCGACTACTTGAAGAATTTGGGAGTGGATGTGTTATGGCTTTGTCCTGTCTACGATTCACCTAATGATGATTACGGGTATGACATTCGTAATTACCGTCAAATCATAAAAGAAGCCGGAACCATGGAAGACTTCGATGAACTTCTTGATGGGGTGCACCAACGCGGGATGAAGCTGATAATGGATTTGGTTGTGAATCATACCTCAGACGAACACGAGTGGTTTCAAAAGTCAAGACAGTCGAAGGATAATCCATACCGTGATTTTTACTTTTGGAAACCTGAAAAGCCAAACAACTGGCAGTCTTTCTTTGGAGGAGATGCCTGGGAATATGATGAAAAAACAGGGGAGTGGTATCTGCATCTGTTCACCAAAAAGCAGCCCGACCTGAACTGGGAAAATCCTGAAGTGAGGGAATCGATTTATAAAATGATGCGCTTTTGGCTGGAAAAAGGTGTGGATGGTTTTCGTATGGATGTGATTTCCCTCATATCAAAAAGAACCGATTTCCCGGATAATGGTTTTGATGACTTTGCGGACGTCATTGAAAAAGTGTATGCCAATGGTCCGCGTGTGCATGAGTTTATTCGAGAGATGAATGAGGAAGTGTTGGGCCGTTACGATATTATGACGGTGGGCGAAGCAGTAGGAGTTCCAAAAGATAAGGCACTGCTTTATGTGGGGGAAAACCGCAAAGAACTGGACATGATATTTCAGTTCGATCATATGCTGATGGATTCAGGACCCGGGGGCCGGTTTGATCCGATACACATGGACTTCATCTATTTTAAACGAATTTTCAGGGAGTGGGATGAAGCGGTATCGGAAAAAGGATGGAATTCCATTTATCTGGATAATCATGACTACCCAAGGATGGTGTCAAGGTTCGGAAATGATCAAAAGTATAGAGAAGAGTCTGCCAAACTTTTAGCTATGATGCTGCTCACAATGAGGGGAACCCCCTGCATATTTCAGGGGTCTGAGTTAGGAATGACCAATGTGGCCTACCCGCTATTTGACGATTACCGGGATGTAGAAACGCGGAATGCTAAAGAGGCGTGGGTGAAAGCCGGGAAAGACCCGGATGAACTATTGGAATATGTGCAAAAATACAGCCGGGATAATGCCCGAACTCCCATGCAGTGGAATAGCGATAAGCACGCCGGATTTACAGATGGAACTCCATGGGTGAAGGTTAATCCGAATTATATGGCAATAAATGCTGAAGAGTCTCTTGATAATCAGGATTCAATATTTTGGTTTTATAAACGGCTTATTGGATTCCGAAAGGATCACCCTGTTTTGGTATATGGAGATTATGAACAGACAGACAAAGATCACTCACAGCTATTCGCTTATCGTCGATGGAATGAAGAAGAGGAATTACACATATTTTTAAATTTTTCTGATGAGGCTTGTGACATTACAAAATATCGAATGGAAGGATTTAAATTGGTAGTGTCTAATCAACCGGAGTTGGATCTACAGCATGATCAATTATTACCATGGGAAGGGAGAATCTACCAACTGGGGAAAGATTCTGCTCTTTAACGTGATTTTGTAACATTTAGTAAATAACCTACAAACTATAGGCAATATTCTACCTGATTTAACGTAATTAACACCCAATAAAGGAAAGGATCACCTGATCCTTGCTACATTCAGGTTAAAACTTCGTGTTTCTAAGAAGCATTATTCGCTCAGGCCAATCAGAGAGTAATTCATCACAATCAAACTTAATAAGTGTGTTGTAACCTCACTAAAGGTGATTAATGTTCTGCGCACCAAAAAAATATATTTTTATGCTCGAGCCTATTAGCTCTGTATCAAACCTGATATTTATTTTATTTGGTTATTTTATTTATAAGCGATAATCCTACATGGGTATCATTACCATGTTTTTAGGTATTGGATCAGCCGGTTGGCACTGGATTCATTCACCTTTCTGGCACACCTTTGATTTATCAATGATGTACTTCATGCTCATTGGTTTGATTGATTATTCGTTAGGATCAAAGTATACGGATGTGGCATTAGGTGCCGGCATAGGGGTATTGGGTCTCCATTTTGTTTTTCCTTCCCATTTTTTAATTATAGGGATTGCGGCCGGATTATTAATTGTGCTTATACGAAATTATCCGGTGAGCAGAATCTTCATTATTATCGGATGCTTCACCCTCTGGATCACAACCAGTATTCCGTACCTGCATCAATGGGACATGGCATTTTGGAAAATAGATATACTTCATGCAGTCTCTCACATCTGCGCAGCCTTAGGAATTTTTAAGGTTGTCAGCTATAAGCCGATTACCCTCCATGAACTTACCGGTGCCTATAAGCTAAATCATCTCTCATTATTAAGTGATAGTTCGAGAAAGGAGATAGAGCGTTTTATTGATTTTGAACTACATCCATATTTTGGAAATAAGGCTGTGGGAAAAATTAAACAGCAGGATTTTAGTAAACTGATAGGAAGTGTTAAGGAAAAAGGGCAAAATAAGTCGAAAGACGTGACATCAACCCTGCATCATTTATTCGAATTTGCCAGCGGAAAAGGAATTAGCCATAATTTTGTACTACAGAGTGTTAAATCTTAAACAACTCTGAGCATAATTTAATCAGGCTCTATTAGTGTTGATGGTAAAATCTTTTTAATGGGTTTTTTGGTTGAAAATTTATGCTTATTTATTCATTGCTAAACAGCAGTAGCATAAATTTATCTTCACTGGCTTAATCCGGTCGAATTTCCAACAAAAAACTATCCTATGAACAGATTACATACTAACATTTTAAACTATAAAATCCTGCTTTCAATACTTTTGATGGGGCTCATTTTCAGTCCATCGGTATTGTCTCAAGATACTTATCAGGAGCCTTCGCAGGACTTAATTGATTTGGTTGATGGGGCAAGGACACCATCGGTAAGTTTTTCACCCAACAGAGAAACTTTGCTAATTCAGGATATACCTGCGCTTCCGTCTATTTCTGAAATGGCTCAGCCCGAACTTCGTCTGGCCGGAATCAGAATCAACCCAAATACCAATGGACCGAGCAGGCCCGGTTATACTATTGGGTTCACGTTGCGTGATATGAGCAATGGTGAAGACACAGAAGTAAGCGGGTTGCCTGAAAGCCCTGTAATGACAAATGTAAGCTGGTCTCCGGATGGAAACTACATTGCATTTCTGATGAATACCCCAAATAGTTTAGAACTTTGGATTGTTGATGTAAACAGTGCATCCGCTAAAAAATTGACTTCCGGTGGGGTAAATAATACATACTTTGGGTCACCTTTTAGCTGGACTAGTGACAGTAATGCACTTCTTGTAAACATGGTGCCCGAAAATAGGGGAGAAGCACCTATTAAAAACATGATTCCAACCGGGCCGGTTATTCAGGAAAGTTTAGGTGAGGCAAGGCCTGCAAGAACCTATCAGGATTTGCTGCAGGATAGTCACGACGAAGAACTATTTGATTACTACTTTACGTCACAACTTTTTGAGGTATCCCTGGATGGCTCAAAAAAGAAAATATCCGATCCTGCCATTTACAGAAGTGTATCACTTTCTCCTGATAGTAACTATCTGATGGTTAATAAAACCGAGCAACCCTATTCATATAGTGTGCCTGCATTCCGTTTTCCGCAAAACATCCAGATTTTAGATAGGGACGGAAGATTAGTGCATCAATTTGCAGAGCTGCCTTTGGCTGATCGTGTTCCGATTGCATTTTCAGCAACCACAGAAGGCCCACGTTCTGTTAGCTGGAGGAATGATAAGCCCTCTACTTTAAGCTGGGTAGAAGCACTGGATGGCGGTGATCCTGCCGTTGATGTACCCTTCCGTGATAGAGTGTTAACATTAGACGCTCCTTTTAACTCAGACCCGGTAACACAGGTTGATCTGGAATATCGCTATTCAGGTTTACAGTGGAGTGATGAAGGATTTGCACTTGTTTCAGAGTTTTGGAGGGATGATCAGCATTTACGCACATGGAAAATTAACCCTGATGATCATACAAAAGAGGCTGAGTTGATAATCGATCGATCCACGGAAGATCGATATAATGATCCCGGATCACCTGAAATGAGACGATCAGAATACGGCACATGGGTATTAAATACCGTGGATAATGGAAGCTCATTGCTGATGACCGGAATCGGCTCAACCCCTGAAGGAAATCGTCCGTTTTTATCAAAATTCAACATTGTTACAAAGGAAACGACAGAGCTTTGGCGGTCTGAAAGCCCCTATTATGAGCGGATTGTTAGCCTGCTTGAAGAGGATGGATCAAAAGTGATTACACGACGTGAAAGTGTGGACGAACAGCCAAATTATTTTGTGAGGGATACCGGATCAGGTAACCTGGATCAAATTACATTTTTTGAGCATCCAACTCCTCAGTTAAAAAATGTCTACAAAGAGTTTATACAGTATGAGCGGGAAGATGGCGTTCAGCTATCAGCTACTATGTACCTGCCGCCAAATTATGATTTAGACACAGACGGTAAGCTACCTGTACTTGTTTGGGCGTATCCACGTGAATTTAGAAGTGCAGATGCAGCCGGACAAGTTGCAGATTCTCCCTATCGTTTTGCAAATATGAGCTACTGGGGGCCTCACTTCGCCTTAACACAGGGATTTGTAGTCGTAGAAAATGCAACAATGCCGATTGTGGGTGAAGGAGATGCCAACCCGAA
>JBGTFX010000181.1:0-16238 GCA_041747055.1 Balneolaceae bacterium | reverse complement strand
CATAAAATGATTTTTAGGTTAATGTGTTATTCAACTATAGAAAACCTGAACATTTAATAGGAATCTAATGGAAACAGATGTATTAAATTTAAAAGAACGAAAATGCGGCGCCTGTAGCGCAGAAACATCCCTCTCAAGAGGGGATTTTAGGTTTCCCCTTTTTAGGAGATCAAACCCCATCATCAAAAAAAAGAACAGTAAAAATTCCCGGATCAGATTTTGTGTCTGACCCGGGTTTGGGATCGACACCGGCATTTAGCCGGATGAAGGGTAAACCCCTTAGTTATTTCCAGTTCGCCAGGTCAATTCAACATTCGAATCGGCTGCCGAAACTCTCACATATCCCTGCATCTCCTGGTGGAGGGCAGAGCAGAATGCAGTGCAGTAAAATGGATAGATTCCGGTTCTCTTAGGCTCCCATTTCAAGGTTTTGGTCTGACCCGGTGCCACGAGAATTTCAGAGTTATTAGCTCCTTTAATACCGATACCGTGTACAACATCCCACTCCTGTTCAAGGTTAGTGAGGTGGATATAAACGGTGTCACCTACGCGAATTCCCTCGATATTATCAGGGCGGAAGTGACTTCTTACAGAACCCATATAAACCCTGACTACATCACCATCCCGCTCAATTCGGTTGTCTGCAATTCTTCGCAGTGCATGAGGGTGATCATTATCTTCCATTTCATAGATTTGAGCAATATTATCCTTGATGATATCAGCACGAATCGCCTGAGCGTAGTGAGGTTCACCAATGGTTGGGAAGTCGAGTAATAGCTCCATTCTGTCACCTGAGATATCATATAGCTGTGCAGGGTGATTCTGCTTCGGGCCTGTAGGCAGATATCTGTCTTTTGCAGTTTTCGTCAGACCTACCATATAGCGAGCATCAGGATTTTTGGTGTCGCCACCGGTAATCATCAAGTGGCCAATGGAGTAGTAGGCATCAATTCTATCCACTACTTCGAATGTATCGAGTGACCATTTTACTATTTCTGAGGAGATGTATACAGATGTATAAGCATATCCATTTCCATCAAACTCAGTATGAAGCGGCCCAAGTCCCGGGTTCTCTACTTCACCCACGATGGTTGCATTGTAATCGAGGATGGGAATACCTTCCACATTTCCATCAAAACGTTCGTTATCAATTGCTTCTATCATTTGAGAGAAGGAGTGAACAGGAATAATAGTGGCCAATTTACCACCACCCACGATAAGTTCCCCTGTTGGGTCGATATCAACACCGTGAGGTGATTTTGGAGTAGGCATGAAGTAGATAAAATCTTGACCTTCTTCCGGAGTTAGAACTGTAACCCGGTCGTGTACATCAGTGATAGCAAATCCCTGATTGCCCTCATAATAGTTATGGTAGTATTCGGCACTCATTGTTTCGCCGGCACCGTTGCGAACGAGTTCAGCAGCTTTTTTCCAGTTTACTGCCGCAATGTAGTCTTTGTCGTACCGCGAAGCATTTACTTCTAGCATGGTGTGGGCTTCCTCGGTGTTGTAGGTGGTAAAGAATACCCAGTCAGCTGAAACACCTTTTCCTGCCCGTCCGAGATCATAGTTATACGGAGGTACTAAAATTTGGAAATCCATACTCATTCTACCGGAATTCTCATCAACCTTGATAAAAGACAGTGCCCCACGAAACTCATCGCTGTAGCTGTCGATAGGTACATCGAGATCCATTTCGTAAGGAATACTGAATCGGGTTGCGCCAATTACATATTCTGTGTTTTCGGTGACAAAAGAGGATGCGTGGTTACCACCGGTGTTTGGCAGTTCAAGGATCTCTTTGGTTTCGAACGTTTTAAGGTCGATCCGTGCAATACGAGGTGTGTTGTTTGCATTGATAAAGATCCAGCGGCCATCTGCATCACCATTGGTCTGTGAGATGTGAGGGTGGTGTGAATCATCCCATGGAATAAATCCATAGCTGGTTTCGAAGAGAGGTTTGGTTTCTTCTGAGTAACCATAACCGGTTTCAGGATCCTGCGAGAAAACAGGAATTACTTTAAGAAAACGTGCTGAGGGTAGTCCCCAAACGCTTAATTGCCCACTGTAACCACCAGAGAAAAATCCATAATATTCGTCATGGTCCCCCGGTGCTACATACACTTTTTGAGCGGCATCGCCTGTGTCAAGCATTCGCTGTTGCCCGGGACATCCTGTAAAGATAAGTCCTGCAACCGCTATGAGCGCCATGCCTAATACAAGGCCGCGTAGTTTTGGTTTTTGATTTTTCATAGTATTGGCTGTTTATGTATTTAAGAGTTGATTTAATTTTGCTCGTTATATCCTCTGAGGAATTCTACGATTGCTCTGGCTTCATCTTCTTTTACATTCTGAAAAGGCATGGCTGTCATGTATTCTCGTAGCAGTTCTTGTCCAACAGGATGTTCACGAACCATTCCGGAAGGATTTAGGATAAAGTTCATTGCAAACTCCGGGCTTCTGCGCTCCATCACATCACCTAATGCGGGGCCCACCATGCGGCCTTCCATATTGTGACACATTTCGCACTTCATTTCGTAAATATTTCGACCTTTAGTTACCAGTTCATCGTCGATTGTATCATCTATTTCTATGCGTTCGGTAATAGGACCGATGCCGTGCTCTAACTCGAATTCGGTGAGTCCTTCCTCTTGTTCGCTAACTCTGTTTGCTTCTCCATTTTCTCCATTATTCCCACATGAGAAAAAGACGAGGAAGGCGGCTAATGCATATAACAATATTCTTATCTTCATGGCTTTTTTAGTTTAAATACTGGTTGATTCTATTATTAATTTATGGTTTGATTTAGTTTTATTAGTAATCCATTGTAAGGGATAACCTTACATGGATTGAAGATTTAAATTTTCTTTTCGGCACTAATTCAATCATTAGATAAATATTTAGGAGTATTATATCTTATTTAAGATCAAAAAAATCCTTCGCATCTGTTGCTTCGTCACTACCTGAAAAGAGTGTCTTATTGAAATCTTTTCTGCCAGCTAATTGATCCAGCGTAACTGCTTGCATCATATTTAACATTCTTTCTTTTAACACTGCCCATTGATCATGCAGGGGACATGGCCGCATCACACCGCATCCGGGCAACCCCAATGCGCATTCATTAATTTTTTTTACTCCATCAATTGAAACCACAACATCCAAAAAGGTAATTTTGTCAGCTGATCGTGCAAGTTTGACTCCGCCATTTGGGCCTTTATACGATTCCAGTAATTCTGCTTTGGTTTGCAACTGCAGAACTTTTGTCAAAAAATGAAACGATATATCTAATTCATCACTTAACTCGCGAATTGTGGTAAATTCACTCTGTGCTTTGCTAGCTAACAAAACAGAGGCTCTGAGGCCGTAAAGGCATGTTTTTGATAAGAGCATAAGTGTTGATCAATTATTAATATATCAGACTATGTTGTCTTAATATACGATGTATTGAATTTAACAGTCAAATTTTATTACTAAATAGTTTAAAAGATTTCTGAAATAGAGTACTGAGCACCTAAAGCTATTTTTTATAGGTAACAACTCTCTGCCATATAAGGGCTATAAAAATTAGAACGGCGATTGCCATTAGTGATCGTCCAACAAAAGCCGACCAAACAACTATTTTATTAAATGTTGATGTAGATAGTATCAAAAGTCCGAAATTGAAAAGAATAATCATTATCCAGGCAGGAATAACAGCTCCTCGACGTTCTCCCTCCATTTTTTTTGGAAACATCCAGTATGACGTTCCCATCACAAATTGTACAAACCATCCCCAAACGGCAAGTTCATAGTGGAATGGTAGTAAACCCCAGATCATTGGGTGAATAGAAATTGCTATGTTGGAAAGAATCAGTCCGCCTATGCTTGCTGAAATAAGCAGATAGAGAAGAGATAGCCGAATCATCCAAATGGAGGGATTTGTCATGTTGAACGACTGGATTTTCTTTTCTCGCGCGCCTGTAAACGTGGCCAAATTTCTAGTATGTATACGATGATGGCAGTAACCTGAAGCACTGCAGAAATTACCACTATAAATGAAATGGCTGAACTTTCTCTGAATAGTGGTAGAAAAGGTTCAGAAAGAAACCGAAGAAGTAAACCGGTGTTGAGTAGCCAAAAGGCTGACCAGGTCAGAATAAATTCCCTTTTCTCTTTGTCGCGATGTTTTCGGGGGAACATCCAGATGGAAACACCCATTATTAGCTGAGTGATCCAACCCATCACCAGCATATGCCAGTAAACAGGAAGCAGGAGCGAGCCTGTATTTACGACAGGGATTTCTGCAATGAGCGCAAGAAAAATTCCTGCTGCAAAGTAGATAATTCCTGCCTTGATAAACCATCGGGTAATTTTCGGCATCTTAACCCCGAACCAACGTTACTGCGAAATAGAGTATTGCCAATCCCAATAGCAGGTTTATCCTTCCAACCCAGCTTGTGGCTTTTCGGAATTGTTTTGTTCGAACAGAATCCGGTTCGGTAATCATGAGCTTTACAGCTTTTGGTCCCAGCCAGAAATCATGTATACCACTGATGATGAGAACAAATCCAAAAATATGAAGTTTACCCATCAGGCGAGATCCATAAGTTGATCCCCAAAATTGTGTTGAAAGCAATTGATCTACAGTGAAACCACGTCCAAGAAGAGCAGTTATTCCTGTGATGATTAGTAACGGGAAAATAATCCAGCTCAATCTGCTAAATCGGGTACCTAACTCCGTAAACAGAAGTCCTCTTTGGCTAGCAAGTTTGTTTCGGGTTGCGGGAACCAGCACTGCGGCTGTAAATAACATTCCACCTATCCAGAAAGTGACAAAAATTAGGTGCACAAAAACAGACCAGATATACATTTATTTATGTTTAAAGTTAATAATTTGAGTGAAACTGTTACCGGAATTTGTTGATGAGAACCTTCAGCTATTTTTTAACGAGTTCATTACGCTCTTCTGTAATATGCAGTGAGGTATTGACGGAAACATCAACAAGAATTTGTATATGTCCGGAGGGCCAGCGGATAGAGAGCTGTTCAATTTCTGAATCAGAAAGTCCAAAGAATAATGATTTAGTACTCGTACTCTGATAGGAGCTGCCGGCTTTAACTTCCTGCAAAATGGTATGGCCATCTGTTCGTTCAAGTAAAACTCTTGCACCTATTGCATTCCGGTTCGATTCTGTACCTTCGAGCGTTAATTTCAACCAATTATTTTCATTTTGAGTGGTATTCATCAGCAGTTGAGGCTGGCCACCATCAATATTGGAGAAGACTAAATCAGGCCGACCATTGTTGAGAATATCAAAAACTGCCAGCCCTCGTGAAACATCGTTATTTTGAAAGGAACCGACAGAAAGCGTTACATCTTCATAACGCTCATTCCCATTGTTTTTGAAGAACAGGTTTTCGGCATCTGTGGGGTTAACATCCCAAACCGGCCCGGCGGCCATCACAAGATCCATATAGCCATTCTGATTGAAATCAGCAAATTCAATTCCCCACCCGGAAGAGCGGCGGCTGGGATTCAGGCCCGAATAGTGAGTTGCATAATCAAACCGAAGATCACCGAAATTCCTGAACAGTGAGATCATGGAGCCTTCGAGATTTGTGGTAACCAAGTCAATATTGCCGCTGTTGTTAAAATCAGCTGCATTGACACCCATACTGCTTTTTACTTCGTTAACCTGGGCAGCTGCGGCGAGATCCCTAAAAGTGCCATCTCTATTATTCAGATAAAGTTTGTTGCGAGTCAAGTCGTTGGCTATGTAAAGATCAGGCCATCCATTGTTGTTATAATCAAACCAGACAGCTGATAATCCTTTTCCACCTTTATTATTAAGACCCGATTCTTCTGACTTGTTGCTGAAAGTGCCATCCCCATTATTTTTAAACAGGAAAGATTCCTGTGCTCTGAAAAAAGCGGGAAAAAGCTGACGCTCACCATAATGAGCAGAGTTATTTACATCCCAATCAACATTATTAATGATTACTAGATCAAGATGGCCATCACGATTATAGTCAGCTGCGGAGGCTGCAGACCCGAAACAGGGATAATCACCACACAATCCTTCGAGATTTAAACCGGCTTCAACAGTGATATCGGTAAAAGTGCCACCATCATTCCGGAAAAGCTGGCCGCCATTATATGCAGCGATGTAAAGGTCCTGCCGGCCGTTATTATTGAAATCAAAAAACAATGCTCCCTGGGGATATCCCCGAATACCCGTTAAACCGGCCTCATCTGTGATATCCCGAAAGGTGCCATCGCCCATGTTTCTAAACAAAGTGGGCGGAGATACCGCTTTATTGGATTGATCCTCAAATGAAGCCATACTAATGAAAAAGAGGTCTTCATAGCCGTCTCCGTCAATATCTGCTGCGGCTACACCTCCACCCATTACTTCAAGATAGGAGGGATTTGAACTGTTTACTTTTGCGCGTTTGAAGGAATTCAGTCCCGACTGTTCGGTGATGTCATCAAAGTAAAATGCATCAGAATCTTCATAAAGTGCAGCCTGAAGTACCATCACTTCGGCGGGTATCCAGGGTTCGTTGAAAACCAGCTTTAAACCCGGAATTTGATGAGGGCCATAATTATTGATCGCCAGCAGAAGCTGGGCAAACAGAAATAAGGTTCCAAAAACTTTCACTTTTGTTGATAAAATTCCGGTGGTATTCAATGGCTCATCCATAATTAATCATCAGGTATTCTACAGTTAAACCAACAACGATACCCATCAGAAAAGTAGCTGCCATCAATAAAAGCGGTGCGGTATGGCCTACATCTTTCTTTAACATAAAGTAGGTGACGATGCTAACTGACGGAGCCGTGACTAATAGCGCTGCAGCGGGTCCCATCCCCATCCCGATGAACAAGAATCCCAAGACCAAAGGTATTTCAAAAAGAGTGGGTATGGCGATGAGTGTACCGAACGCTGACAGTGCAACAATTGCAAAAAATCCGCTTCCGAGATAGGTTTCCACCGACCCGGGTGGGAGGAGGAGTCGGATGAAAGCAGCCAGAAACATGGCACTGGTCATCGGTATAAAGAGACGATAGGCTATCTCTACAGTGCTTCTCCACCAGTTTTTCAGGGCTAATATACCGGCTTGTGTCCAGCTAGTTGAACGTTGTGCGTTTAAAGGAAGTAGACAACTTTCCGCAGAGGCGGCTTGTTGCTCAAGGTAACCGGATGAACTTCCTGCCCACCTGTTGCTAAGTTGTACAGAAAGCTTCACAATCAAAGGGGTGAAAATCACTACCAGTAAAATTGAAGCGACAATTCGTCCCCAGGCAGCAGGGCCGGGAAAAAGTACGAATATTGTTGTCAGTCCCATGATATTCAGCAGGGAAGCTCCCATCACAACTCCAAGTGTGGTTTCCATATTTGCACCGCGTTGTTTCCAACCAAGTGCTACGGGTACAGAACAAGCACTGCACATCATTAGGGGGGCGCCGAGCAGTCCGCCATATGTAGAGCCTTTGGTGCCGCTTGAATTTAGTAGCCTTCGAATCAGTCCTGATGGAAGAACTAAGCTAGTTATAGCTCCTCCAATCAGAAAAGCAAAGGCCATACCGATCGCGTTATTATCAGCCATATTAATTCCCGTTGGAATCCAAGACAGCCAGTAGGGCCATCCATCTCGTGAAACGATTTCAGTAAATGTGTTCGGAGCTCCCGTTGCCAGCACGGTAAGAATTTCAGATTTCTCCTGTACAGATGGCCAGCGGGTATAGTTCATGAAAATCCACCAGAGAAACAGGGTAATTCCAATGCCGAACCAGGTTTGTTTTGGTACGGAGCGAATGCCTGCTAGTGAACTATAGAACAGAGAGCAAATCATTTAGGTATTGATTAATAATTAGTCAAGCAGAGAAAGGTTGTATGTATAATCACTTCCTTAACATGTTGTTTGAGTATGCGGGCAGCAGCTGCACAAAAATAATTTATTACCAATTTCAAAACAGCTTTTCAGCTTTCTTAAAAAGAATATTGTTTTCTAGGTGAACGTGCTTGTGCAGATCTTCCTCAAATCCGGCAAGATTCTGGTACAAAATTCTGTACGTGGCACAGGCATCTTCGGGAGGTGTGAAATTATTGCTTAATTCTCGAAGTTCTTTCATTACATCACCGGCTCCATCATGATCATCTACCATCAGATCAAGTTCTTCTCGCAGTGAATCGGCCAATTTCTCTGATATTTTTTCCCCATCCATTTTTTTTGCAAATATTTCACGGATTAGCGGAAATACACGCTCTTCCTCTGCTTCAAGGTGAGCCAGTAGCTCAAGTGAAAGTAACAGAAATCGATCATATATTTTTATGTTTTCGGGGTGACGTTCACCATGAACTTTGGCCACTTTTGCGGCATAAGCTGTGATTTCTGTTGTTTTAGATCGAACGAAATTGTGATGAGTATTTTCGATGTGGTCAATTAGAAAACCGGGCTCCCACGCCTGATAGTTTTCATTTGTATCATCGCTTCTTTTTTGCAAGAGGTTCAATTTCTCTATCACTTCATTCGGGTTTAAATTCCTCTTTTCACAGGCCTTATTAAGTGTAACTCCTCCTCCGCAGCAGAAATCAATCCCAAATTCTTTAAAAATTCCGGCCGCATGATAATTATCAGCTACGATGTCTCCTATTTGAGTGGTATTCGGATCGATACTTAAGCTTTTTGATTGAATCATTGATAAAACTCGTTGGTTTAGATTGGTATATGTCCTCAGAAAGTAAAGAATGAATTGTGAAGCTAATATAAAGTTTAAAGACTATTTTGTCTTTTAATAAAAAAAGTCATAGCTTTATTTCTATCAAATCGTAAAAAAGACTGAATTACAAGTTTCAAACCCATCTACATTATGTATCAAAATCAGCACCAGTTTCATATCCCGGTCATGGGAACCGGTCATTCCATTGACAGTCCTATTCGTGTTGCTCAATATGGTATAAATTCCGTCATCTCTGTTGTGGATGATCTTCTTTGTGAAAAAATCAGAAAACATTACTGTGATGAGTTTGACCTGCCATACAAAAATATCCCGCAATCTGCTGAGGATGGGCGTGCAAAAAGAATTACAGCGTATCTGAATACAGTGAGCGAAATAGTATCTATAAAGTTTAATCACCTCAAAAATCTCTCACTTTTCGAGGGCACAGATAAAGACCGTTATTTTGCCCTTTTACCTGACACTAATCCGCTAAAAAAAACCTATAAATTTATAGCATCACTTACGGATGAGAATGAGAGGCAACGTTTAATTAGTGACTTGACTGAAAAAATGACACACGGTTCTATTGACGTGAATATTATGGCGAAGTTGGATGCTCTTCGATTGGATAAGGATGACAAGCCGATGAGTTCTGAGTTCAGTGATGCAAGTTCAGCTCTTAGAGGATTTGCACATAGTAATTTGTCATCAAGCCTGATATTGTCTGCCGGTTTTAATCCGCGATTGTATGGTTATTTGGCTGATTTTCAGGGTTTTTACAGGGATGCATCGGGCAAAATCAAGAAAACAATAGTGTTGAAAGTAAGTGATTTTCGTTCTGCTTTGATCCAGGGAAAATTTTTAGCAAAGAAAGGTTTGGAAGTAGCAGAATTTAGAATTGAATCGGGATTAAACTGTGGAGGTCATGCATTTGCTTCGGACGGACACTTACTGCCGGTGCTTTTACAGGAATTCAGGGAGAAACGGGACCAATTGGTGGAAACGTTTCAACCGATGATTAAAAGTTTTTATGAGTCGGAAGGAAAGGAGTACCCGGAATTATCTGCAGAAGAAGTGATGCCAAAAATCACTGTTCAGGGCGGGATTGGCACAAATGGTGAAATGAGACGTCTGCTTGAAGATTTTGAGATGGACGGCACCGGCTGGGGAAGTCCGTTTTTGTTGGTTCCCGAAGCCACTTGTGTGGATAGTTTTACATCAAAAATATTGGCGATTGCCGGAGAGAAGGATCTTTACTTAAGTAATGTTTCACCACTTGGAGTGCCGTTCAATAATATACGTGGGTCGGGTTCGGAGATTCATACAAAAAATTTAGTGGAAAAAGGAAAACCCGGATCAAAATGCCCAAAGGGATTCCTGGTATCAAACACAGAATTTACCGAAAATCCAATTTGTACAGCATCAGCTCAATATCAGATTTTAAAAATAAGTCAAATAGAAAGCAGCGATACGCTGAAAGAATACAAAGAGTATCATAAATCGAAAGTAATGGAAAAAACGTGCTTATGTACAAATTTGGGAACAGGTTCTTTGATTCGCCTCGGCATTATGAAGCCATCTTACGGACGTCAGGCAATTTGTCCCGGACCGAATGTGGCCTGGTTTAATCGGGAATATTCTCTTGATGAAATGATCAATCATATTTATGGACGTAGTGATTCGCTGGTACCTGAAAATCGTCCACATATGTTTGCCAAAGAATTGACGATGTACGTGGACTACCTGGAAGAGATGATGCGTCAGGTTGATCCTGATGATGCAGGATTTCGTAAACTAGTGAAGATGAGAAAAAATCTTGAAGAAGGAATGGAGCTATGCCTGGAGATATCTGAAATGAAAGCCTATGACGATGAAAATTTGCAATCGTTAAAGAAGACGGTTTCATTTCAGTCGCAACGACTCAATCAACTATTTGCCGTTAGTGAGTTAGTGAGATTGTTAAGCCGGGATGATATTGATATTCAGAAGTAAGTATGGGTGTTAAATTATGAAGAAGTTAAAAAATGATGAAGATGTTAAGGTGTTGGTTCATGCATTTTATGAGAAAGTGCAGCGTGACGAAAGGCTGGGCTATATTTTTAATGAGTTCGCTGATATAGATTGGAATCATCATTTACCAAGAATGGTCGATTTTTGGTCAAATCTTCTGTTTCAAACCAAAAGGTACTATGGCAGGCCATTTCGCCAACATTTACCTTTACCTATTCAAAAAAATGATTTTAACCGATGGCTTTCGTTATTTAAAGAAACTGTTAACGAGCATTTTGAAGGAGAGAAAGCTGAATATGCAAAAGAGATGGCATCAAAAATTGCATCATCCTTTTTAATCAGACTGGAAATGGAAGGTAAATTCGATGAAAATAAGTAGAATTAATAAATTTAAGATTGTAAAATTATAGCTTCCTGGTATGAAAGAAGAGAAAAATCGGGATTTTGTATTAGCGGAAGCAGTTCGGCAAGCATGTGTGAAAGAAGCCAAAGAGGGATTCCGGGATGCATCCATTCAGGGGCTCTGTTCGGATGGAGCTATGGAAGCGGCGGTAAGTGCAATTCAAAGACTGGATATTGAGGATCTTCTACGGAAGGTTAGATCATTGGGTTAGCTATTGGAAAAATTTGAAATAGATGTATTTTTGGTGACTCAACTATTAATTATTAAGAAAAATTATATGAGCTATTCATCAAAAATAACCTTTATTGCAGCTTTTGTAGCACTATTCCTAACCGGCTGTGGAACGATTTTACATGGTACAACAGAACAGGTTGGAGTAACCAGTGATCCATCAGGGGCTACTGTTGAAATTGATCAAACTCGAATTGGTAAAACCCCTTTAACGCAGGAATTATCGAGAAAAGAAAGTCACTCCATTAAAATAAGTATGGATGGTTATAAATCACATGAAATGATTATTAACAGAAAAACCTCCGGATGGGTGTGGGGTAATATAGTATTTGGTGGTTTAATTGGGTTAGTGGTTGATGCATCAACAGGTGGAATGTATAAATTGGATCCCAATGAAATAAATGCTCAGTTAAAAGGATCAGACAGAGTAGCTTTAGTTGAAGGTGATTCAAGTATCAATTTATTTGTTGAGCTCGTTAAAGAGGTTGATGGAAACTGGGTGAAAATAGGGCAGTTGGAAAAGGTAGAGGAGTAAAACTGTTCTGTAATGTGTTAAGGTTCAATGCTCTTGTGTGTTGAGCCTTTTTTTATACCTGAAAATAAATATGAAATTATGAGATCCATTATGTCATTTATTCTACTGCTTGGTGGTGGATTTATGGTACTACTTTTTATGATGTTCCTGTTTCAGGATCGCTTGTTGTTTATGCCTTCAAAAGGGATGGTACAAACTCCTGATTCGTTTGGGATAACATTCGAGGACTTTTGGGTACAAACGGAAGATGATGTTCAAATTCATGGGTGGTATTTCCCACTCGAACATACAGATCAGGTGATTGTGCTTTCTCATGGAAACGCAGGAAATATCAGCCATAGAATTACTATCGCTGAAACACTTTTGGAGACCGGTGCTGCAGTAATGATGTATGATTATCGTGGGTATGGAAATAGTGAAGGAGCCCCGAATGAGAAAGGATTATATAAGGATATCAAAGCAGTAGTTGAAGGTTTGAAAAATGAGAAAGGGTACAGCGAAGAAAATATTTACATGTACGGGCGATCTTTGGGGGGTGCAGTAGCGGCTTATGCTGCAACCGAATTCAATGTAGGCGGATTAGTTTTGGATTCTACATTCAAAAATCTACGATCAATGGTAAGGGATGTATATCCGTTTGTCCCTACTTTTTTGGCCAAATATCAATTCCCGACTGATCAATATTTAAATGAACTAAAGAATACACCTGTCATCATCATGCATAGCCCAAATGATGAAATCGTGGGTTTTCATAACGGGAAATACCTGTATGAAAATGCCCGAGAACCCAAACAATTTGTTGAGTTACGAGGTGGACATAACACTAACTTCTTTGAGTCTACCGATCTTATTAAAGAAAATTGGAGAGGGATGCTTAAGCTTAAGAGTGAAAAAGAATGAGAGCTATTTTAAAAAACCTCTCATTTTAAAAAACGGATAGCTAGACTTGTGCCGAAAATGGACTTCGTCTAACAATTTTTTGGAAAGATTCAGTAAGTAACTCGATATAAATTTCTTCTAATCTTGATATTACAATTTTCCTGTCAGCATCAACCATTCCCCAGGCAACTGCATCTCCAATGTTATTATCCCAAATAACATATTTAGTACTGAAACTTATCCTGGGTACAATTTCTTGTTCATGACCTGCATAAGTATTGCTTCCTTCAATAACTTCATATTGGCGAAAACGATACTGGTCGAGAATTATAACATATCGGGATTCAATGTTTTCGTCCATTAAAATATTTCCTGCAGATGGAGCAAGAGCCTTAAATGATTTAAGATTAGTTTCAAATTCCCTACTTTCGAATTCTACCGGGTTATTTAAGACTAATTTACCCTTAGCATCTTCCGTAACCTCTGTTGAAAATGAAGTTACAAACTCTTCGAAAAGTTGAGTTTCATTTCCTTGAAGTGTTCCAAATGTATGATTTGAAAAATCTTTGCTAAAAGCACTTTGTTGGATAGTAAGAACTGTTACAGAACCTAATTGGTCTCCATTGGCATAGTCCTCGTTAATAAATTGACTTGATGTACCGGAGCAAGAAATAAAAAAAAAAGTTAACACGATAGTGGATAGATAGTAAAGCTTTGTCATTCTATATTAAATGAGGTTTAGATTAGTATTAAAAAAATTGTTAAAGTTAGGAAGCTTCTTTGAGCAAAGAATTATAATAGAGCAACAGTTTTTTTACATCTTTAGGGTCTGAAAAATCGATATTATTGGTTTTTGCAAAGCTGATAACTTCATTCTTATAAGTATCAATATGACTCATCACACGTCTTTCGCTTAAACTTCGAACTCTATTAGTGTCTCCATCTCCAATTTTGATGTAGTAAGTAACATTTGGTATGTAAACGTCTTGCTGTGTGGCAGTACCATAGGTGGCAACTCCCTGTTGAAAACTTACAGAGGGTTTTTCTATAAATTTCACCATATCATCTATTAATAATATTACAAATTCATCTTCAGATAACCTTCTGGAATCAAACCCTTTTTTGAATTTATAAACGGTATTGTCTACATACATTTCAAATTCAGCAATAGTATTTGAATCCATAACAAATGCAGAGTTCCCCTCACGAAATTCAAGTCTCTGTTCATATGCATTAAAGCGTAGAGGCATAACATTGGTAGTTTTACCATTTACAAACTCAATAGAGCCATCATTAAAACTATCAAACAAATAAGGGGAACCTGTAGTTTCGACAGCACTAAGTATGGGTATCCTATCGGTACTCATCAACCTTCGCATTTCTTCTGCGGTTAATTCATGACCACTATCCTGTGCAATCGAAGTAGAAAATAGAGGTGTAGATACTAAAATCACTAAAATTAATAAGAATTTATTACTCATAAAGTTCATTGATGAATTGTTATTATTTATACACACTTTAATGGGTAAAGCTCTATATAGACATTAGTTAGATATCGTACAGCCAAATGATCGTAATATTTCCAATTAAAAACTGTAAAAAAATATTAGAAGATAGCTGAAGGTTTCGTTATCGAAGAGTATATTCCTACCAAAGATCTGATCTGCTTTAATAAATTTAGCTCAAATTCATCGCTCATATATGTATCTGATTTTTGACACCGAAACGACCGGCCTTCCTCAAAATTATTCTGCTCCTTTATCGGATTTCGACAATTGGCCTCGTTGTGTTCAGTTAGCTTGGCAACTCCACGATCATACAGGGAAACTGGTGTCGAGCGGGGATTATATCGTTCGGCCCGATGGATTTACCATCCCGTTTAATTCTGAGAAAGTACACGGTATTTCAACGGAGATGGCGCAGGAGAAGGGTGTTTCACTTGAAGAGGTGATGGATGCATTTGCGAAAGACATAAATCGTACAACGTTTGTAGTGGGCCATAATCTGGAGTTTGATCTCAACATTATGGGATCGGAATATTTGCGGATGGAACGTGATAATCCGCTTACCCAAAAAGTTGCCATTGATACTAAGGATGAGTCAACAGAATATTGCGCTTTGCCCGGTGGTCGAGGACGGTTTAAGTGGCCAACTCTGGCAGAACTTCATCACAAGTTATTCGAAATTGGATTTGAAGAAGCTCACAATGCTGCCGCTGATGTTGACGCAACCGCCCGTGCATTTTTAGAACTGGTGAGGCGCGGAGTAATTCATCCACAGCTTCCTCAGGATCTTGAGCTGAATACAAAACCACCAAAGGAATGGATTGATTCTACTCATTACATGCCCAAGGTAGATGAGTTGAAAAGCCGGGGTGTTGATGGGGAGAGTAAAGAGAAAGCCGCAACGATTGATCTGCCAAAGGAATCTGCTGATGCAAAAATTGATTCCACATTTACCCATCTGCATACTCACTCAAAATATTCAGTGCTTCAGGCCGCCGCCGGGATAAAGGAGCTGGTTCAAAAAGCGAAAAATGATGGAATGCCTGCGGTTGCGCTGACCGATCTCGGAAATATGTACGGCACGTTCAGTTTTGTACAGGCAGCGCATAATGCCGGAATTAAACCGATTATTGGATGTGAGTGCTATTTTGTGGAAGACCGGCTCAAGAAAAAATTTACCAAAGACAATAAGGATAAACGATATCGACAGGTTTTTCTGTCCAAAAACCGAAAGGGGTATGAGAATCTGGCTGAACTCTGTTCTCTCGGTTTTATTGAAGGGTACTATTACAAATTTCCAAGAATTGACCGTGAACTTGTAGAGAAATATAAAGAAGGGCTCATCGCAACTACCGGCGGTTTGGGTGGAGAAGTACCCGACATGATTCTGAACCGGGGCGAAGAGTTTGCCGAAGAAGCATTGCAGTGGTGGCATAATCTTTTTGGTGATGATTTTTACATCGAGCTGATTCGTCACGGCCTGGAAGAGGAGGAGCGGGTTAATAATGTTCTGCTGAAATTTGCCAAGAAATATGGCATAAAAGTCATTGCGAGTAATGATGTGTATTATATGGAGAAGGAGGATGCAAAGGCGCATGATGCTCTTCTCTGTATTGATAACGGCGAGTTGATGGATACCCCAATCGGCCGCGGTCGTGGATATCGGTTCGGATTTCCGAATGATGAGTTTTATTTCAAAACGCAGGAGGAGATGAAAGCCCTCTTTGCGGATGTGCCGGAAGCCATCTCAAACACGCAGAAAATTGTTGACAAAATTGAGCCGATTAAACTGGAAAGGGATGTGATCCTTCCCAATTATGCTCTGCCTGATGGATTTGAAACGGAAGATGACTATTTGCGACATCTGACCCTTGAAGGGGCAAAAATGCATTATGACGACATCACGCCTGAGATTCATGACCGAATTGACCACGAGCTGAATATCATCAAGACAATGGGGTTTGCCGGGTA
>JBGTFX010000180.1:0-13503 GCA_041747055.1 Balneolaceae bacterium | reverse complement strand
ATTTAAATTCCATGTGAACCTGAAATAGAGGATCATCAAGCAATTCTGTTAGCATGGTTGGTACGAGGGAAGCTACTTGGAAAAGTTTGTTTTCTGTCAGGAATGTATGCACCTGATAGGGATCAAATCGATCCATTAAATAAACTGCAGAATGGTAAAGAATGGATCGTATAAAGATGGAAATTCCACCAATATGATTCAGCGGCAAGCAGAGCAGCCAGTATCGATTGTAATCCGGTTTGAAATTTTCGGCCGACGCTTTTGCCCCAAAGAGAATCTGCCGTCGAAGCACGGGAACTACTTTTGGTGAACCAGTTGTGCCGGACGTGAAAAAGAGTCCGAGCACGGATTCCTGATCTCCTACAGAGAATTTCGAAAGATCTTCAAATTTTGAATGGGAAAGGTGTTTCTTGGCGATGGATAATGAAGGAGTATCACCAATACGATTACGATTATTTTTGTCAGTATAAAATATTGAGGGAGTTACAGTCTTAATCTGTTTCTGAATTTCCCGGTTCGTGGCTTTTGTGCTTAAGGAAACAAACGGAATATTTAGTAAAAAACAGGCTCCCACTACAAATGCCAACTCTTCACTGTTTTCTGATAAAATTGCCAATGGATTCTGTTCATTGATTTGATGTGGTTCTAATTTACTACGAAACCATTCGGCAAATCCATACAGGTGGTTGTAATCGTACAGACCATTTTCAGTTGCCAAAAAATTTAGCTCCGGTTCTGGTAAATTAAATTTTGGGACACCTTTTTTTATCATGCCCGCATCAAATTATTTTTTTTAGCTGCTGTTGATTTAAATCTCTAAAACAAATTCCAAAACCAGTGGATGGATTTTGGACAAGTTGGCCATTTTGAACAAAATCTGATGCTATATCTTTATCAAAAAGAACACCAGTATGAAGGCCATGAGCTTTTCCTAATGCCCCTAAATGACCGGCGATAACCCCTACGACATTTCGTCCTGCCGCAGATTCTAATAAGGTTGAGAACACAAACTTATTAATAAGATGGTTTTTGCGTTGAAATGTGACAAATAAATTTAGAATTGATCCATAAAGTTGTGGTTTTATAACAAATGCAGCAATCACTTTATTGGATAAAAGTTGATGAAGTGTTTGCCAATCCTTCAGCGATTCATCCAGGGCAACCGGAAGCGAGCACTTTTTTAAGATAAGCCCTAACTCTGCATCCGAGCTGTAAGCGGCAGGCTCTTCAATATATTCGATAGGCAGATTTTTATAAGCAGCAGAGTACTCAGATACCTTATTTATGGGCCAGGAGCCATTTACATCAAGCCGAAAAGTGATCCACGGGAATTGTTTGTTTATTTCCGAAAGGGTTTCCGGAAGATGGTCAAGTTCAGGCCCAACTTTCACTTTAAAAACTGAAAATCCATCAATTATCCCCGCATGAATTTGACTGGCAACATCTTCTCTTGATCCGGCTCCAATCACCGTATTTACCGGGATTTTTAATCTGAATGGTTGATCAAAAAGTTTTGAAATCGAATTTTCTTTGCGTTGGCAAATAATTTCAATTCCAAGTGTACTGAGTGCAAATTGAAGCGAAGGTGTTTGGGGAAGAGATGATAATTTTTGGTGTAGAACATCAAGGTCAAAGTCGGACTCAAAAAATACATTGAGTGGTTCTAAATTATCTATAAGAAATTGCTCTACGCTATCTAACGATTCAGTCGAGAAATCGGGGAGGGGAGAAGCTTCGGAAATGGAATCAACCGAATCATCACGATACCGGATAATGACTCCCTCTCGTTTTGTAAACGTTCCCTTTCCAGTTATAAAGGGTTTTTTAAAGGGAAGTTGGTACGAGTAAAGGCTGACCATAATATTAAATGAGAATGCCGGCAGTAAAGAGTGCTCCAAACAAAATCATAAATTGTGCAGTTTGTTCCAATGTTTGATTGAGCTCTGATTTATCCACATTATTTTGGATGTCATAAATAATGATAAGCAGGAATGGGAGTGATAGAAGAGGGAGAAAAATCCATGGTGAAAATTCATCAAGTGTATAAAAGTAAAATAGAACGGGATAAGAAATTAGAGCCATGAAAATATATTCAAATTTAAGTGCCTTTTCGCCAAACATCACGCCGAGGGTATTTTTACCTGCAACTTTGTCCTGTTCGATATCCCGTAAATTATTAACCACTAATATATTTACGGCAAGTACTCCGACCGGTATAGAAGCCCAAAAGCTGATCATGGACCATTCAAGTGCATTAACATAGTAGGTCCCCATAACGGCGACAAATCCAAAGAAAATGAATACGAACAGATCGCCGAGCCCATTATAACCGAGTGGAAAGGGTCCGCCTGTATAGAGAATTCCAAAAAGAAGCGACAGGATTCCAATAATCAGAACCACAAAACCGCCAACCCAAACCAAATAAAGCCCTGCGAGAAAAGCGATACTCATTATGACGATGGTAGCGTTAAGCATTGCTTTTGATGAAATAAGTCCCGTCGCTGTGGCCCGTTGAAAGCCAACCCGGTCGTCGGTATCTGCTCCTTTTATAAAGTCGAAATAGTCGTTGGCAAAATTGGTACCGATCTGAATGGCAAATGCACAAAAAAGTGCGACTATTGTTGTGTCAATTCTAAAAACGCCATCATTCCAGGCAAGTGAGGCTCCAACCATTACAGGAACCAAGGCAGCAGCTAATGTCTTAGGGCGCGCTGCATCGAGCCAAATAGAAAATTTTCGGGATGTCAAAAAGAAGTAATCTCGGTTCATGTTCAGAGCTTTTGCTCAATTAAGATACAGATTAATGTTCGTGCATTAAAAGATTAGTGAGTACCCACATAAAACATCTTTAAAAAAGAAATATTTAAATTAAAAGCGCTTTCACATTAATATTTTAAATAAAATCTATTTATAATCTTTTATTATAAGTTTTTTTCAAAATTTTAACTCATTAATTTTATTTTCGCTCAAATTGCAATATCTTTTATTTGCCATAAAAAACAACTCATAAACAGACTTTACTCTACCATGATACAATCGAATCAACGTTATGATACGCTGGCTGCTGCAAAAGGCTGGACTCCCAGTACAAATGGTGATTTCAAGAATTCTCAGATCGCTAAAATATTTGGTAAAAACACACTCACTTTAGACTCTCTTAAAGAAAGATTACCTAAAGTTGTTTGGAAAGAATTAAAGCATACGATTGAAGATGGAAAGCAGTTAAATTCATCTGTTGCAGATGCTGTAGCGTTGGCAATGAAGGAGTGGGCATCCGAAAATGGAGCCACACATTATACACACTGGTTTCAGCCATTAACCGGAGCTACAGCTGAAAAACACGACAGTTTCATTACTCCTAATCAAGGTGGCGGAGCGGTTGCAGAATTTTCCGGTAAAGAATTGATTCAGGGAGAACCGGACGCATCCAGTTTTCCAAATGGCGGAGTGCGTCAGACGTTTGAAGCCCGTGGTTATACTGCGTGGGATCCAACTTCACCTGTATTCTTGATTGAAAATCAGAATGGGAAGTACTTATGTATTCCAACGGCATTTGCTTCCTGGACGGGTGAAGCACTGGATCATAAAACACCACTTCTCCGTTCTATTGAAGCGTTGGATACTCAGGCAAAACGTGCTCTTAAGCTTTTTGGAAAGGAGAGCAATCGAGTAGTTTCAACAGTGGGTTGTGAGCAGGAATATTTTTTGATTGATCAGGAGTTTTATTATCGACGGCCTGACTTTGTATCATCAAACCGAACGCTGGTGGGAGCGAAGCCGCCTCGGGGTCAGGAATTGGACGATCACTATTTTGGATCTATCCCTGATCGTGTACTTTCGTTTATGCTTGAGGCAGAGCGTGAGCTTTACAAATTGGGAATTCCGGTTAAAACACGTCACAACGAAGTGGCTCCGGGTCAGTATGAGATCGCCCCGATATTCGAAAATTGCAATATTGCAGCAGATCACCAGCAGTTGATGATGATTACCCTGAAGCGAGTAGCCAAAAATTACGGCCTTGAATGCATTCTGCACGAAAAACCATTTGATGGACTCAACGGTAGTGGAAAACACTTGAACTGGTCAATGAGTACCAAAGAAGGTGACAATCTTCTTGAGCCCGGTGAAAGTCCGCACGAAAATATGCAGTTCCTCTTTTTCTTTTCAGCGGTCATTCGTGCAGTTTATAAGCATCAGGATTTGTTGAGAGCTTCTATTGCACATGCAGGAAACGATCACCGATTGGGAGCGAATGAAGCCCCACCGGCGATTATCTCTGCATTTATCGGCGAACAGCTCGAAGACATCATTCACCAGTTACTAAACGGTGGACTAAAAGAATCAAAACAAAACGGTTTGATGGGACTCGGAACTCCGGTTCTTCCGTCACTCCCACGAGATGCGGGTGACCGAAACCGAACTTCTCCATTTGCATTTACAGGCAATAAGTTTGAATTCCGTGCAGTTGGATCAAGCCAGTCTATATCATTCCCAATAACTGTGCTGAATACAATTGTTGCCGAAGCAATTGATGAACTTTGCACAAAACTGGAAGGGTCCGTTAATGATGAAGGCCTTGAGGAATCACTTGCGAAAGTACTGCGTGATTCATTTAAAGAAACACAAAGCGTGATCTTCAATGGTGATGGTTATTCCGAAGATTGGCAGGTAGAAGCTAAAAAGCGAGGATTGCTAAACCTGAAAACCACAGCGGATGCTCTACCAACACTTACGCAGAGGAAAAACATCAAGCTGTTTGAAAAGTACAATGTTCTTAGTGAGCGTGAAGTGCATTCTCGGCAGGAGATTTTTGCGGAGCAATATGTGACAACACTGAATATTGAGGTTGATACCACCGAAGCCATTGCCAGAACGATGGTTTATCCGGCGGCAATCCGGTATTTAAATGAGCTTTCAACTGCAGTGAAAGATGCCAAAGAGCTCAATATCAATCACAAAGGTGCAGAATCAATGTTGATTACGATGAATAATGCACTGAATCAACTCGGCGAAGCTTTGATCGGATTAACGGAAGCCCAGGAAGGCTTGGGAACCGGAACTATTCTGGAAACGGGAATGGAGTACAAAGAGACTCTGATTCCGGCAATGAACAAAGTCCGTGACGCAGTAGATCTTCTCGAACGATTCACCGCGGATGACTACTGGCCACTGCCAATTTATCGCGAAATGCTGTTTGTGAAGTAACCCCCCCCTTGTTCCCTCTTTGATAAGGGGGAGATTTGGATTCAGTTTAAAATCTCTCTCTTTTTAAAAGGGGAGAGGTTTATTTGTGTCTAATTTCGTCATACCGGCCTCTGAGCCGGTATCTTTTTCTGGCACAAGCCAACGTGAGAATTAAGACTGAAAGCCTGCAATAGGACTCCCTTGTTTGCAATTTCTGAATGAATAGCAAGAAGATGATCTTCAAAAAACACAATCTATTTGAGGCTTTCAGCCTCCCCATTGCGGAGCACACCTTTTACCCAGGGCGCTGCCCTGGGCTGGGTTATTTCAGGCTTTCAGCCTGATAGCTATAACAAATTTTGCTTCTTTCTTTGCAGCGTTCCTTTGCGCAGGTCTGAGCCTTACAAACATCCCCCTAAATCTCGCTGCCGCGGGATAAAAGAGGAGCCCTTTGATAAGGGGGACTTTCAAATTTAACGTTTATGAGTAGAACTTAGATTATAAACTCAACCAGGGATACTTCTTAAAATCAGGTTTTCGCTTTTCTAAAAACGCATTTCTTCCCTCTTCGGCTTCATCGGTCATATAAGCGAGGCGAGTTGCTTCCCCGGCAAATACCTGCTGACCCACCATTCCATCATCAATCATATTAAAGGCGAATTTGATCATTCGGATAGCTGTTGGACTTTTCTCCAGAATTTCCTGTGCCCATTGGTAAGCGGTGTCTTCCAGTTCTTCGTGTGGAACCACTTCGTTTACCATCCCCATATCGTACGCTTCCTGGGCGGAGTAGCTTCTTCCAAGAAAAAAGATTTCCCGTGCCCGTTTTTGGCCAATCTGACGAGCCAGCAGGGCCGAACCAAAACCTCCGTCAAAACTGGCAACATTTACATCGGTTTGCTTGAATATGGCATGCTCTTTACTGGCCAGTGTTAAATCACAAACCACGTGAAGGCTGTGTCCGCCGCCGACTGACCATCCCGGAACCACGCAAATAACAACTTTGCTCATAAAGCGAATCAGGCGCTGAATATCCAGCACGTTTAATCGCTGAACGCCGTCGCCACCTTCATATCCTTTTTTGCCGCGCACTTTTTGATCTCCCCCTGAACAAAACGAATACACGCCATCTTTGGCCGGTCCCTCGCCGGAGAGTAAAATCACACCGATGCTAGTGTCTTCGCGGGCATCAATCAGCGCTTCTTCCATTTCGTAGAGTGTTTTAGGACGAAATGCATTTCGAACTTCCGGCCGATTAAATGCAATCCTTGCCACGCCATTACTCTTTTTGTAGGTGATGTCTTCGTACTCTTTAACCGTTTTCCAGTCAGCCATGATAATTTTGAATAAAGGTTTTTAAAAATTGAGTGAGCTTTTCGGGTTGATCAACGTGTACCCTGTGGGCAGCGTTGTCAATAATTTCGAGTTCAGAATGTTGGCAAAGTTGAGCCATTTCCGTCATCTTTTCAACATATTTTTGATCCTTCTCTCCCGCAATGAGGCCAATGGGCAAATTCAGGCCAGAAAGCCGATCACAAACAGCAGGCATTTTCCCAGTGCCAAAACCTCGGAGTGATGCGGCCATCAATGACGGATCTTGCTTTTTCATAATGTTGAGATAGTCTGACGAGGAATCTTTGCTTCCCTGAAAAAGCGGGAGTTTTGTCCAATCAGAAAGGAAAGATTCAAAATCGTGTTCAACTTCCTGAGCCCGCTTTTCATCCGTTTCAATTCGGGATTGTCGTTCTTTTGCGTCAGAAATTCCGCAGTGGGTGCTTTCGAGAATCAATCCTTTTACGGAGGATTGATTTTCCAAGGCAAACTGAAGAGCCAGCCGACCGCCCATACTGTATCCGTAGAGGAAAAATCCGGGAAGCTGAAGTCGATCAAATACGGAGTGCAATTCCCGAACCTGTATATCAGTCTCAAATTCATTCGGATGTGGTTTTGATGAGGTTTTTCCGTGACCTTTCAGATCAATTGTGATGGGATTACAAAACTCCGATAGTGTTTTAATCAACCCGGAAAATACTTCTCCTGATCCCATAAATCCATGGAATAAAATCAGGTATGGGAGTTCAGTTCTGTTTTGATGAATTTGAAGATAATAGCTCGTTTCGTTTGCTAAACACCTCATTTCCTACCCCCAAAGTTCTTTGCGAATGCGCATGCTTTCGTCAGAATTTGTTACGCACTCTATAATCAGCGGTTTTGACAACTCAGTTGATAATCTCAGTTCTTTCAGCTCATCAAGCGAACAAACTTTTTGATAGTCGATTGAATGAGCCTTCGTAAGGTTTTCAATATCAACATTCTGCGGCGTTTCGAAAAACTCATTATAACTCGATCTATTTTGATCGTAAATCGGAAGCATTCGAAAAATGTTTCCGCCCTGGTTATTGATGATCACCACTACAAATGGCGTGGTTATTTTCTGGAGGGTAAGCAGCGCATTGGAATCGTGCAGAAAAGCTAAATCACCAATAATACACAGCATTGGTTTTTGGGATGATTTCGCAATTCCCACTCCGGTAGACAACACTCCATCAATTCCGGCCGTACCGCGATTTACAAACTGTCCGGCCGTCGGATTTCCAAAAAGAGACATATCCCGCACGGGCAGGGAGTTGGAAATCATCACATTCCACTCAGCAGAAATATACTTGCTGATGTGATGAAAAACATGTCCATCGCTTAATTCGGAACTCTTTTCCAGGCTGGTACGTAAAGCAGATTCGGATTTTTTTTCTGATTGATCCCACGCCTTCAACCAATCTGTCGGTGATTTATTTTCTATCGAAGACAGATCGAGTGAATCGTGACGATTGATCACATATCGAACTTTACTGTTCATTGCAGAATCCTGCCACGCTTCTCGTCCTGATAAATGGATGATGTCTACATCAGACCAAACATCCATTGCGGTTAACAGTGATTTTGTAAAAGGCTGATCTCCGATTCGAATAATCAGGTCCGGCTTCAGAGAATTCAGATTTTCTTTATTTCTCAAAAACTGCTCAAATCGAAAAAACCCATTTTCCGGGGATAAGGCAGATCCCGGTTCAGCAAGTAATGGTGCGGAAAGTATTTTCTGCAGTTCAACGGCTGACTCAGAAAGAGACTGATGATGATTTGCGGGTCCGGCAATAATCAGCGGCTTTTTTGATCGATTAACCAAAGCGGATAATTCTTTATTAAAGTGAATCGATCGATGTATGGCGGATTGAATTTTTGCTTCGCTTGAAGCAACTTTTATCATTAGTTCAATGGCATCATCAAACTGATTTTTTGTAGGCTCAAGAGGTTTGCGGAAAGGGAGGTTGATGTGTGATGCCCCTCCGGTTCGAATTGCATCATGCACCGCCTGTTTTGCCGCAAGAGAAATTCTTTTGAGGTCGATTTCCTGATCGACAGGTTCGCCTGCTTCATGAAAAAACACCGCCTGATCTCCGAAAAGTTTTATTTGATCAATAGTTTGAGAACTTCCGATTCCTCGCAGATGTGGTGGCCGGTCTGCTGTTAAAACAATCATCGGAACACCGGATTCCTTCGCTTCAATAATGGCAGGATAGTAATTGGCGGCGGCGCTTCCTGATGTGCAGATGAGAACTGCGGGAATACCGGACTCCTTCCCAATTCCAAGTGCAATAAATGCAGCTGAACGTTCATCCAAAACAACAGTATTATCAAACCCGGGATGATTGGAGAATGCCAGAGTTAGTGGAGTTGAGCGCGAACCCGGGGAAAGAATTGCGTGGCGGACTCCCTGCTCATATAACGAATTGGCAATAGCAGACGTCCAACCAAGATGGTTAGTCATAAAGCTCATCCAACTGATTTATTGCGTCCATCATGGGCTCAAATTTCATCAGGGTTTCTTCCCACTCTTTTTCAGGATTTGAATCAGCCACAATTCCACAGCCGGCATATAAGTGTGCCTTATTTTCATGTAAAAGTGCACTTCTGATAGCTACGGCAAATTCGCCGGACCCATTCAGATTAAACCAGCCAACCGGCGCTGAATACCAACCTCGTTCAATCTGCTCAATATCCTGAATGTGGCGAGTGGCTTCATCTCGAGGATAACCGCCAACAGCAGGAGTTGGGTGCAGGTTTTTGATCAATTCGTGTATTTGAATCCCACTCTTGATTGATGCAGAGATTGGGGTAAACAAATGCTGCACGTTTTGCAATTTCTTTACCTGTGGCTGTGATGGATGCTCCACCCGCAGACTGTAGGGCTTTAAATTATCATTGATTGCTCGAACCACAAACTGGTGTTCCACACGATCTTTTTTACTTCCCATTAATGAGTGAGCAAGCGAGGCATCTTCCAAGGCTGTTTTTCCACGTGAGGTGCTTCCTGCCAGTCCTTCGGTTAAAAAAGTACCTTTTTCAAATGAGGCAAGTCTTTCAGGTGTCGCCCCAATAAACGATGTGGCCGAATCGAGCTGAATTAAAAAATTGTAGCATTCCGGATACTTCTGGCGAAGATCGTGTACAATTATGGAAGGATTTAGTGGAGATCTTGACTCCACAGTAATTTTTCGTGCTAAAACAATCTTTTCAAATTTTTCTTCGCTGATCAGTCTCTTGGCCTTTTCGACATTGTTGATCCATCGAACTTTATCCTCCGGATTTTGAAGACTACACACAATGTTCGATCGGTGCTTTCTTTTTGAAGTGTTATGTTCAATAGTTCCGGCAAGATTTAAAAATGCCGTTAACCGCTCAATAATTTCCTGAAATATATCATGCACCTTTTTATCCCCGCGCTCAAGAGTAAGCGTGAGTAGGTGTAAATTTCCATTTTTGATGAGCATCCATTCGGGAAGAATAAATCGAGCGGCTCCAAAACGGTTCCAAACCGAACTAATGTTGTGATCGCCAAAAGAGTATCCACCCAAAAAAAGCGGACCTGCCATAGAATGTTTTATTGAGCTGAATGCAGCAATATTTTTCTTGATCTCTTTCGTTTTTTTAGCAATTTCATTAAAACGGTCTGTACCCGTAGCTTTCAGTTCGGTAGTTTTACCGCCGGCAGAGATAGAAATTTTTTGTTCAGGATGATCCCAATAAAATTTTTCTTGATGATCACTATCTAATTCTAATGCTGCGAGTGGGTCAATTCCCGGAATTGGAAGAGTTACAGAAATCCACTTCGAATTGTTAGAAAAGTTCTGAAAGGAGAGGTTATGTAAAAAAGAAGTAAATGCTTTGCTTTCGAGAGTTTCAATAAACTCAGTAGAGCTATATTTATCTGATGTTTGATTGTTCATCACAATTTTTTGGTTTCAATCAACTATTTTCAATATAAATTGAAAGTTTGTTAAAGCAAAGAAAAAAGGCCAATTGTTTAATAATGGAAGATAGAAAGGGAGCTTATGGGTTGTAATGAGTTAGAGCAATGTGGTCTAAAATATTAAAAAAGCATAAACGGATTCGGATTATGTAGCACGGACGTCTTCGTCCGTGTGTTACCACTTGATCAAATTTACCCAAGTTAGTTTTATATTTCGTAAGTAATGATGCCGAACGGGAGCTTCGGGTTACATGAAAAACTTACTTCGCATCGTCTTCATCACCAGAATCATATGGATTTTGAATGCCGTAATCATTTGGATTGAATTCAGCGAGTTCAAAAAAATAATCCCACGCCATTTTACTCTGTCCATTTTTTTCTACCCAGTTTGGATGGCTTTGTTTGATGAGTCCGACTACACGTTTGGCATATTGAACTCTCTCATTTTGATCTTCAATTCTTGGAATTGCCCTGATCATCAGATCAAGATTATATCCACAATCATAGTCCTTGGGTTTGTCTTGTTTTAAAAACATCGTCTATTTATGTAATTCAATTTTTTTGGGTTCAATAGAGTGGAAATCTACGACTTTTACGCCACTAAAGTAAAAAGATAGTATATCTTTATAATCCCAACCATTTTGTGCAAATCCTTTTGCTCCCCATTGGCAGAGTCCAACACCATGGCCTAGTCCCTTTCCTGAAATTTGAATGGTATCACCATTTTTACTCCAATTAAAATGAGTACTTCGAATGCTAAGTGGGGTAAAATTACGGTTTATTAAAAGCCGAAATTCATTACCGGTAAATATCAGTTCATCCTTACTTATGTCTACAAAAGTTATTTTAGTAACCCTTTCTAAATTATCGTACTCCATGGATGAGTCTACAGCTTTAAAACCGTATCGATCTTCAAGTATTGCATTCAGCTCATTATATTTTAAGCCAAATTCCCAACGGTGATGAGGAGAAATTGAACACATATCGTGATCGGAAACCGACCGTAAATAAGGGAGAGCTCTGCCGCTCCAAACATCTTCATTATTACTGGTAACTCCTCCACAGGTGCTCGAAAATGAGCTTAAAATTAATTTGTTGCTCCATGTCAAAATTTCTCCATCGGTAGATAATGCTGCATCCAAATACCATGGTTTGGTTGGAATTGCACCAAGATAAACCTGACTTGCTTCGTAATCCTTGAGGTCGAAATGCTGATATGGAGAACCCTGAATAGACCAAAGTGCGTAAGTCCTGGAAACCACAGCCTGCGCTTTTAAGGCTTCGAATTCCAGGAAATTCATTTCACTCCCCACCACCGAAGCGACATAATCTTCCAGCGGCACATAATTGATAATCTGTAGCGCATCTCGCATTGGATGCGGTTTGATGTTAAACTCACCACGATACAAACGATAACCGAACCGATTTGTCTGCACCTGAGTTAATCCATGTTCATTGAAAATTTTTAGAGATTGGGTTTGGTAGGATTTACCTCCAATATTAAGCGTCAATCGACGATTTTCTACTTGAATTTGCAAACGACTGTCATCGGGAGAGACTTCAATTTTTTGATTATCTATGTAAAAGAAAATGGTACTTTCTATCGGTTTGATGTGGATTGAATTTGGAGGGCTTGTATCATAAAGAAGTACCCGAACAGTATCCACTGTAGATAAATCGAGCTGATTCGATTTAGGAAAAATTAACCCATCGCCCCTTGGTAGAAGCAGCAAGAAGAGTCCTAAAAGCAGGGGCGAAATACAAGTGACTAAAGTGGAATTCATTTTTTGTGTAATGACATTATTCGAAAATACAAATATTAAGCGGAAATACGCTTTAAAATCACCCGACATTTTTTACTATCTTTGAGTGAATGTTTTGCAAAAGCTGTGTGGGAACGTTTCGACTTCATCCCGAAGAATTTCGGGACGCTCAACGTGACGGTAGACGTCATTCTGAGCGCAATGAGGAACAACGTGACGAATGAAGTCGAAGAATTTCTTTGCAAAGCCCTCTAATAAACAAAAAATATAAGCTAAATCGAGAACGACCTTATACTATGATTCATAATTCAATTTTAGAAGCCATCGGTAACACACCATTAGTTAAATTGAACAAAGTTGTTGCCGATCTGCCGTTAACCGTTGCTGCAAAAGTGGAGTATTTAAATCCGGGTCAGAGCATAAAGGATCGAATTGCACTAAAGATGATCGAAGATGCTGAAGAAGCAGGATTGATCAAGCCGGGCGGAACCATTATTGAGGGGACATCAGGAAATACCGGAATGGGTTTAGCACTGGCCGCTGCAGTGAAAGGATACAAATGTATTTTTACAACTACAGATAAACAGAGTCAGGAAAAAATTGATCTGTTGAGAGCATTGGGTGCAGAAGTTAAAGTTTGCCCTACAAATGTGGAGCCTGAAGATCCGGAAAGTTACTACTCCGTTGCTAAGAGGCTCAGCCAGGAAATTCCCAACTCTTACTACCCGAATCAGTACGATAATTTGAGCAATACAAAAGCCCATTACGAAACAACGGGCCCGGAAATTTGGGAGCAGACAGAAGGAAAAGTAACACATTACGTTGCCGGAATGGGAACTGGCGGTACAATTTCAGGAACTGCGAAATTTTTAAAAGAAAAAAATCCTGACATTAAAGTGATTGGTGTGGATAGTGTGGGTTCTGTTTACCGAAAGTATTTTGAGACAGGCGAATTTCATAAAAGTGAAATAAAACCGTATTTGACTGAAGGTATTGGAGAAGACATTATACCGGGTAACGTAGATTTCGATTTAATTGATGACGTTGTTCAGGTAAATGATAAAGATGCATTTACAATGACCCGAGCACTTGCAAAAGATGAAGGCCTATTTATTGGCGGATCATGTGGCGCTGCTGTTTTTGGGGCTTTAGAATATGCAAGAAAAGAGAATTTAACCAAAGATGATGTGATGGTGGTTATCCTGCCGGATAGCGGAACACGATATACATCTAAAATCTACAACGATGAGTGGA